>JAOPWA010000223.1 GCA_025965915.1 Dactylosporangium sp.
ACCTGGCGACGCAGCACAGCGACTTCATGGCGCAGCACAAGCAACTCGGCGGCCATCGCGGACTGGCCGCGCGTGGTTTGCGGCAACCAGCCGAATATCCGAACCGCGGTCAGGTACAGCATGCGAACAACCATGCACCCGAGCCTGCCCCCCAGTGACAAAACGCCAGCTCACACCGTGTGCGAACAGTTCTGGCACGGTACATGGTCGCGCTCACCGCCGCCGGCCGGGAACTCATCGATCGGGCGTTCACCGAGCATATGCGCAATGAGCGTCGCCTGCTCGACTACCTGACGCCACAGGATGCCACCCAGTTGGAGTCGCTGCTCTCCGGCTGGCTCGCGTACTTCGAGACTCCACAAAGGACGCCGACGCGGACCTGACGCCGTCGGCAGTGTCCGACGATGCACGAACTGGGGAGGGTGACCTGCCGATGGCCGACCCCGACCGGCTGACGCTCGGCGGTGCCATGCTTATCGCGGTCGCTGTCGCGGCTGCGGTCATCCCTTTGCGGCACGGTCGCGACAACACTCCCGGCGCGGACGATGCCGATCCTGGCGCCGGCCAATCGGCTCTCTCGGGTCGTGGCAGCGCCTTTACGTGAGGTAGGCGAGCTCCGGGAAATGTCGCCGGTACGTGTCGAGCAGGCGGCCGGCCACGGCCACGGAGTCGACGAGCGGGTGGATGGCCATGGCCCGCAGCGCCGACACCCGCGAGCCGCTCGCCGCCGCGTGGAGGACCGCTCGCTCGCTCGCCTTGACCGCGCAGACCAGCCCAACGGCGTGCTCCGGCAGCGGTCCGGCGGGCTCCGGGCGGGCGCCGGACGCGTCGACCGTGCAGGGCACCTCCACCACCGCGTCGTCGTCGAGTGACGCGATCGTGCCCCGGTTGCGGACGTTGAGGATGAGGGTGGTCCGCTCGTCGTGGGCGATGGCCCGCATCAGGGCCAGCGCCACGTGTTCGTAGCCGCCCAGGTTCGGGTCGGCGCCGTCGGGTTCGTTGACGCCGGCCGCCCGGCGGTTCTCGGCCATGTAGGTGTTGTCCCGTTCCAGCCGCACGCTGTCCCAGGTGGACAGTGGTTCGCGGTCCGCGGCCGCGAGGAGTTCGTAGCAGCGTCGCTGCTGCTCGAGCAGGAACACGCCCCGGGTCTGCGCCGCATCCTGTGCGGCGGCGACGGTCTCGCGGTTGCTGTAGTAGTAGTGCAGGTACTCGTTGGGCACCGCACCGAGCGCCCGCAGCCACTCCGCCCCGAACAGCTTTCCCTCCTCGAACGAGCCGAGCGCGGCCTCGTCGGCGAGCAGCGCCGGCAAAAGGTCGCGCCCATCCAGGTGGACACCGCTCAGCCAGCCGAGGTGGTTGAGTCCGGTGTAGTCCAGCCGGACCGACGCCAGGTCCACCCCGAGCGCACCGGCGACGCGGCGGCCGAGCCCGACCGGCGAGTCGCAGATGCCGATCACCCGGTCACCGAGGTGGTGCATCATAGCCTCGGTCACCAGGCCGGCCGGGTTGGTGAAGTTGATGACCCACGCGTCCGGCGCCACCGCGGCGACGCGCTTGGCGATGCCGGTGGCGGTCGGGACGGTGCGCAACCCGTACGAGATGCCGCCCGCGCCGACGGTCTCCTGGCCGAGCACGCCCTCGTCGAGGGCTACCCGCTCGTCGATGACCCGCCCTTCCAGGCCATGCACCCGGATCGCGGAGAACACGAAGCTGGCGCCGGTGAGGGCCTCGTCGAGATCGGTGGTGGCGGTGACCCGTGGCGCGTCCGCCACGCGACGGGCCTGGGCCCTGAGCACCCGGCCGATCGCGGCCAGCCGTCCGGGGTCCAGGTCGTGCAGCGTGACGTCGGTGATCCGACCCTCGGCGTGGTCGGCGAGCAGCGCCCGGTAGACGAGCGGAACCCGGAATCCTCCGCCGCCAAGGATCGTCAGTCGCATGTCAGCCCTTACTTGCCTCGTTCGCGGCGTCCTGGGCTTTCTTGAGGCCACCGGCGACGTCCAACTGGCCGAGGAACACCTGCTGCAGGATCGGGCGGGCGGCGGTGCCGCCGGCGCCGACCCGGGGACCGACCGGGGCGGGAAACGTGGTGCCGGTGGACGCGTCGATGAACGGTTGGACGTTGACGCCGAGCTTCTTCCAGTACTCGACGAATGCCGGCTGCGCGGCGGTCACCCCGGGGAACGCGTAGCCACCCTCGGCGATCGGCCGGATGCCCCGCGCGGAGCCGATCCACTTGAGGACCTTCACGGTCGCGTCCTTATGCTTGGTCTTCGCGGACGCGACGGCGGCGACGCCGTGCACCACACTGACCCGGCCGGCCGGGCCTTTCAGCAGCGGGGCCAGGCCCCAGGTGAACTTCGCGCCGTCCTGGACGTTCTTGAGGTTGTAGGGCCCGGACTGGAACAGCGCGAGCTTGCCCTGTGTGAACAGTTGTAGGGTCTTGTCGCCGTTGGTGTTGGTGTCCGCCGCCGACGGCGCGACGTGGTCCTTGTTGATGAGGTCGGCCACGTACTGCACGGCCTGCGCGGTCTTGGGCTGCTCGGCGAAGTTGAACGCGTCACCGTTCTGCCAGGTGCCGCCGTTGGAGCCGACGAAATCCCACAGGATCGCCTGGCTGTCGTAAGCGGCGTTGAAGCCGAACTGCTTGGTGCTCCCAGCGTTGAAGCCTGGCTGGTCAGCGGTCTTGCCACTGCCGTCGACGGTGAGCTTGTGGGCGGCGGGCAGGAACGTGTCGGCGGCGCCGGTCGGGTCCCAGGTGAGCTGGCTCGGGTCGACGCCGGCCTTGGCGACGAGGTCCTTGTTGTAGAACAGGGCGACCGAGTCCCACAGCTGCGGCACGCCCCACAGTTTGCCACCGCGGGTGTAGAGCGAGACGACCGACCGGACAAAGCCGGGATCGTCTTCGATCGGCAGCAGCTGGTTGTTGTCGGCGTACAGGCCGAAGTTGGAGGTGTTGGTCCAGTAGATGTCCGCGGCGGTGCCCGCGGAGATGTCGGTGGGCAGCTTGGTCCAGTAGTCGGCCCACGGCACGACCTGCACGTCGACCTTGATGCCCGGGTCCTGCTTCTCGAACTCGGCGAACGACGTCTTGTAGGCCTTGGCGACCTGGTCGTCCCAGAGACGGAAGGTGACCGTGGTGTCGCCCGGGGATGACGAGCCGTGGTCGCCGACCGAGCAGCCGCCGGCGGCGAGCGCCAGCGCGGCGAGCACGGCCAGCAATGGTCTTGTTCTCACGGTCGCGTTCCTCATTTCATACCGGTGATGGTGATGGATCTGACGATGTGCCGTTGGAAGATGACGAACAGCACGAGCAGGGGCAGCGTGGCCAGGGTCGTGGCGGCCATCACCAGCGTCCAGTTGCCGTTGAACTCGCTCTGCAGCGCGGCGGTGGCCACGGTGAGCACCTGCCACCGCTGGCTGCTGGTGATGATGAGCGGCCACAGGAAGTCGTTCCAGCGCGTCACGGCCGAGATGATCAGCAGGGTCGCGAGGATCGGCCGGCTCAGCGGCAGGACCACGTGCCACAGCACGCGCAGGTTCCCCGCACCGTCGAGGCGGGCCGCGTCGAGCAGATCCTCGGGGATGGAGCGGAAGAACTCGCGCAGCAGGAACACCGCGTACGGTGAGCCGAACATCGCCGGCAGCACGATGCCCCAGAACGTGTCGCGCAGGCCGAGCTGGCTCAGCATCGTGAAGCGGGGCACCATGATGGCCACGAACGGCACCATCAGCGTGGCGAGGTAGACCCAGAACAGCGCGTCGCGGCCGGGGAACCGCAGCCGCGCGAAGGCGTAGGCGGCGAGCACCGAGCACACGAGTTCGCCCAGCACCACGACGATGACGACCTGGACGGTGATGACCAGCGGCGGGACCAGCGAGTGGTCGCCGGCCACCAGGGCGGCGTAGCTGTGCCCGGTGACTGGTGACGGCAGCGAAAGCGGCGACTGCCGGGCGAACTGCTGCGGGCTCTTCACCGAGGTCTGCACGCTGAGCAGGTACGGCGCGAGGGTCAGCAACGCCCCGATCACCAGCGCGAGGTACGTGGCGATGTTCTTCTTCACCACGCTCAGCTC
>JAOPWA010000228.1 GCA_025965915.1 Dactylosporangium sp.
CCATGTGCGCCTTCGTGCCGGTGCTGTTCGGAGTCCAGCTGCTCGACAATCTCACCGGCAACCGCCTGCAGCGCGACGGCGGCATCCAGCCCCATGTGGTGCAGGGACTCGACGGCGTCGTCCTGGCGCCGTTCCTGCACGCCAACTTCGAGCATGTGACGGCCAACAGCGTGCCGCTGATCCTGCTCGGCACGTTCGTCCTCGCGGCGGGCGCCCGGCGGTTCCTCGCCGCCACGGCCTTCATCGTGCTGATAAGCGGGATCGGGGTGTGGCTGATCGGCGATCCCCGGACGGTCGTCGTGGGCGCCAGCGGCGTCATCTTCGGATACTTCGGTCTGCTGGTGGTACGTGGTGTGGTCGAGCGCTCCTGGTGGAATATCGCGGTCGCGACGCTGATCGGACTGCTGTACGGCTGGCAACTGGTCGGGGTGCTGCCGGGGGTCGACTCGAAGATCTCCTGGCAGGGGCACCTGTGCGGGCTCGTAGGCGGCATGGTCGCGGCGGTGCTCTTCCGTCGCAGACCGCACTCGCCGGCACCGGTACCACCTGCCGGCGAAGACGACGCGCTGAGTCTGCCAGTTTCCTGAAATCGCGCTAAAGCCCGCGTGAGCTCCATTGCCGGTGGGGAAGGGTAGCCGTACGTTCATGGCATCCGCCTCGCCCAGGAGGAGCTGTCCAATGCGCGAGATCGACGTCGCCATCGTAGGTGCCGGACCTACCGGGCTGTTCGCCGCGTACTACGCGGGGTTCCGCGGGCTGTCCGTGGCGGTGATCGACGCGCTGCCCGAGCCGGGCGGGCAGGTCTCGGCGATGTACCCGGAAAAAGTCATCTACGACGTGGCTGGCTTCCCCGCCATCAAGGGCCGTGAGCTGGTCGCGAACCTGGTGGAGCAGGCTGCTGCGTTCATGCCGGAATACCTGCTCGGGACGGCGGCCGAGGAGCTTTCCTACGTGGACGGAAAGCCGGTGCTCGGTCTGTCGACGGGCGAGGTGCTGCACTGTGGTGCTGTCATCATCACCGGGGGGATGGGCAGCTTCACCGCCCGTCCGCTGCCCGCGGCCGCCGGGTTCGGCGGCGCGGGCGTGGTCTACTTCGTGCCGCGGCTCGCGGAGCTCGCCGGGCACGACGTGGTCATCGTCGGAGGCGGTGACTCCGCCTTCGACTGGGCTCTGTCGTTGCACCCGATTGCCAGGTCGGTCACCCTGGTACATCGGCGGGACAAGTTCCGTGCCCACGCCGGCACCATCGCCCGGGTCCAGGCGTTGGGCATCCCGTTGGTCGTCAACGCGGAGCTGTCCAAGATTCGTGGTGACGAGCGCGTCGAGGGCATCGACGTGACCCTTCGCGGCGGCGAGACCCGGGAGTTTCCGGCCGACACCGTCGTGGCGGCACTGGGCTTCACCGCAGACCTCGGCCCGCTAGCCACCTGGGGCCTCGACCTCGACAAGCGTCACATTCTCGTCGACTCCACCACGGCCACGAACCTGCCGTGCGTCTTCGCCGCGGGGGACATCAGTGAGTACCCGGGGAAGGTGCGCCTCATCGCTACCGGCTTCGGTGAGGCGGCGACCGCGGTCAACAACGCGGCCGTGGCGATCGACCCGGCCGCGCACCTGTTCCCCGGCCACTCCTCCGACAACGGCTGAGCCCGGCGCGCACCGCACAGTGCCAGCCCTCCCGCCAGTTGACGGGCGCTAGTCCGGCAGTCCGAGCAGCCGGGCCACCGATCTCATCTGGTACTCGAAGAATGTCGTCCGTTCTTCCACCACGTTGTTGAGCTGCCCGAACAGCTCGAAACTCACCGCGCCGAATAGTTGGATCCAGGTGGTCATGCCACGGGCCATCAGCGACGTGGGCACCTCGGCCGCGGTCTCCTCGACGAGCGCGGCCAGGTCGGGGTGCAGCGACCCCGGTACCGGCTCGCCCCGCTCGGCCGGCAGCTTCCCGGCGGCGAAGCCGTCGCGCAGGATCGCGCTGATGAGCATCGGCACCCGGCTGGCGGGCGGGACCGTGTCCTGCGGTGCGGCGTAGCCGGGGACCGGGCTGCCGTAGATCAGCGCGTACTCGTGCGGGTTTTCCAACGCCCACTCCCGCACCGCCCGGCAGGCGGCCAACCACCGGCCGAGCAGGTCGGCCCGGTCGACGGCGGCTTCGGCCCGCTCGGCGGCCGCCCCGAGAGCGTCGTACGCGTCGACGATGAGTGCGGTGAGCAGTTCGTCGCGGCTGGCGAAGTAGCGGTAGATCGCCGACGACACCATGCCCATCTCGCGCGCGACCGCGCGAAGCGAGAGGTTGGCGCCGTCCGCGGCGAGGTGGCGCCGGGCGGCGGCCTTGATCTCGTCGGTCATCTCGGCACGCACCCGGGCGCGGATCGAAGAGGCGGTCATGGTTCAAGTCTCGCACAGTTTCGGAGCGCTGGCATGTTTTGAGAGCACTGCTCTTGACATGGGAGGCGCCTTAATGGGACTGTCGTTCCTAACAGAGAGCGGTGCTCTAAAGGAGACCAGTTATGTCACTTCATGTCGTCGTCGGTGCCGGCCCGATCGGGGCCGGTGTCGCCAGACTCCTCGCAGACCAGGGTGAGCAGGTCCGAATCGTCACCCGCAGCGGAAGCGGGCCGTCGCATCCGGCGATCGAGCGGGTGGCCGCGGACGCGGCCGACGCCGCCCGGCTACGGGAGCTGACCAGCGGTGCGGTCGCCCTGTACAACTGCGTCAACCCGCCGTACCACCGCTGGCCGACCGACTGGCCGCCGATCGCCGCCGCCATGCTGAGCGCCGCTGAGACCAGCGGCGCCGTCCTCGCGATCACCGGCAACCTCTACGGGTACGGGCCGGTGCGCGGCCCGATGACCGAAGACACGCCACTGGCCGCGACGACCCGCAAGGGGCGGGTACGCGTGCAGATGTGGCAGGACGCCCTGGCCGCCCACGACGCGGGACGGGTACGCGCGACCGAGGTGCGCGCCTCCGACTACATCGGCGCCGGCGCACAGTCGGTGTTCACGGCGGTGATCCTCCCCGCGATGGCGAAGGGGCGGACCGCCCGGGTGCCGGGCGACATCGACCTGCCGCACAGCTTCACCTACACCGGCGACGTGGCGCGAATGCTCGTCACCGCGGCGCGCGACGAGCGGACGTGGGGCAAGGCGTGGCACGTGCCGACCAACCCGGCGCTGTCGATCCGGGAACTGGCGCAGCGGTTCTTCCAGGTCTCCGGCCAGCCCGGCGTCAAGGTGGCCAGCCTGCCGCGGTCGGCGCTGCGCCTGGTGGCACCGTTCAACCCGTTCGTGCGGGAGTTGCTCGAGATGGACTACCAGTTCCGCGCGCCGTTCGTGCTTGACTCGTCGGCCGCCACCCGGACGTTCGGGTTGACGCCGACGGACCTCGACGAGGTGCTCAGCGAGGTGGCTGGCGCCACCCGCTCAGGATCGGCCGTCGCGCGGTGATGACCGGTGGCGTGACGGCATTGCCGCGATACCCACGGCGACCAGGGTGAGCGCGATGCCGACCAGGGTGGCGGCTCCCGGTCCACCGGCGTGAGCGGGAGCCAGGAAGTCGATCACGGTCGCCGTCACCAACTGTCCGGCGATCGTGCCGAGGCTGAGCAGCAGTACGCCGGTCGAGCGCACAATCGACGCCGAGACCGCGATGAAGGCAATTCCGAGGATGCCACCGAGGTAGAGCCAGGGGTCGCGCGGCAGGCTGCCGGTCGGCCAGCCGCGCAGGGCCACGTCGGCCGCGAACACGACGAGAAGCGCGGCGGTGCCGGCCAGGAAGTTGATGAAGGCCGCGGCGAAGGCCACGCCGGCGTACTTGCGTACCAGCCCGTTGACCGCCTGCTGCCAGGAGGTGGCGATCCCGGCGAGGGCCGGCAGTGCGGCCAGGGCCAGCAGGCTGGGGCGGGTGAACTGGTTGGAGACCGCCACGAGTACGGCACCGACGGTGAGCAGTGCTCCGATGACCCGGGTGGTGGTGAGCGGATGGTGGCCGGTCGGGCCCAGCCCGAACCGGTCCACGGCGAGACTGCTGATGGACTGGCCGGCGACGAGGGCGACGCTGAACACCGCCACCCCGAGAACGGGAACCGTCACTCCCTGGCTGATCACGAGCAGCGCCCCGCATATGCCGCCCGCCAGTTGCCACCAGCGCAGGCGGCCGGTGCGGACGGCATCGCGAGCCGCGGCGAGGCCCCGGCGTATCGGGGCCAGCGCTGCGGTGAGGACCACGAGGATCAGCAAGCCGACGCCGAACGAGACGACGGCGGCCGCGATGCCGTCATGTAGCCGGGCAGCCAGTTCGCCGTTGACCCGAGACTGGACCGCGATCAAGGCCCCACACCCCAGGGCGGCCGCCAGGCCGAGGGCCCGCCGGCCGGAGTCAGCGGGGTCCGTGGGCTCGGCCGGAGCTTCGGTGTCGGTAGCAGGTGGGCATTGCGAGGTGGTCACACTGAATCTTTCCACGCGACGGCACGATTAGTCGCATTCCGTCCGATTCCCGGGGCGCTGCGACGCCCCGGGCACCCGTCTCAGGGACGGTCGATCGGCGAACCGTCGAAGTCGACCACCGAGTACAGGTTGAGCTTCTCCAGTCGGTGGTAGGAGTCGATCACACGGATCGTGCCGCTCTTCGAGCGCATCACGATCGACTGGGTGTAGGCGCCGCCGGAACGGTAGCGGACGCCGCGGAGTAGATCACCGCTGGTGACACCGGTCGCGCAGAAGAAGATGTTTTCGCCTTTGACCAGGTCGTCGGTGCTCAGTACCCGATCAAGGTCGTGCCCGGCGGCGAGCGCCTTCTCCCGCTCAACCTCGTCACGCGGCCACAGCTTGGCCTGCATCGCACCGCCCATGCACTTGAGCGCGCAGGCCGCGATGATGCCCTCCGGCGTGCCGCCGATGCCCACCAGCATGTCAACCTCGCTGGCCTCCCGGGCGGCGCTGATGGCGCCCGCGACATCACCGTCGGTGATGAACCGGATGCGCGCGCCGGTCTGACGGATCTCATGGACGATCTTCTCGTGGCGCGGCCGGTCCAGGACGCAGACGGTGACGTCGGTAACGTTTCCCCGCTTGGCCTTCGCTACCCGGCGCAGGTTCTCCGCGATGGGCGCGTCGATGTCGATCACGTCGGCGGCCTCCGGCCCGACGGCGAGCTTCTCCATGTAGAAGACCGCGCTCGGGTCGAACATCGCCCCCCGCTCCGTCAGGGCGAGGACAGCCAGCGCGTTCGGCATGCCCTTGCTCATCAGGGTCGTGCCGTCGATCGGATCGACCGCGACATCGACCTCCGCGCCGGTGCCGTCGCCGACCTGCTCGCCGTTGAAGAGCATGGGGGCGTTGTCCTTCTCGCCCTCGCCGATCACGACGACGCCGCGCATCGGCACCGAGTTGATCAGGCGGCGCATGGCGTCGACGGCGGCGCCGTCGCCGCCTTCCTTGTCGCCACGACCGACCCAGCGCCCGGCGGCCATCGCCGCCGCCTCGGTGACGCGCACGAGGTCAAGGGCGAGGTTGCGGTCAGGCTCCTGCGGCGTGCGGATGGGCGTGACATTCGGTTCGCTCATGCGGCGCCTCCTGGTGCGTGGACGGCAGGGGATGTCGCAATCCTGGCAGATCGTATGAGTGAACGCCCGTTCGGGTGGCCCGGTTCTTCAGGCCGTGTGGGCGATCAGGGAGTATGGGTATCGTGCCGTCAGCCAGCCCCACCGCAGCGCCCCGGCGTCTGGGCCGTTCGCCCCGAGACATGGCGCTGTCCCTGCTTGTCCTACTCGTGCCGATCATAGTCCTGTTGGGTGTCTACCGGTTCCTCGGCGGGGAGAGCCCCACGGTGGTCGACCCGTCCTCCGCGTACGCCGACGCGCGTGCCGCGCGTGCCTTCCCGGTGACCGAGCCGGCCGTACCCCCGGGTTGGCAGCCGGTCAGCTCGGCGTTCCGCCGGGGCGACGCCGGCTCGGTGCTGCGGGTCGGCTTCCGAAGCCCCGGCGGCGGCACCGCTCAGTTGGTGGAGAGCAACGTGAGCGCGGGCGCGCTGGTCACCGCGGAACTGGGTGCCGGCGCCCGGGACGAGGGCGGCGCCAGCCTGGACGGGCAGCAGTGGCATCGCTACGTCGCGTCCGGTGGTGACCACGCGTTGGTGCTCAGCCAGCCGGACCGGACGGTGATCGTGATGGGCCGCGCGCCGGACGCCGAGCTGGCGCAGTTGGCGGCCTCACTGCACTGAGCGAGGCGCTATTCGGCGTCGGCCCGGGCTGCGTCCAGCCGGGCCCGGGCACCGTCGAGCCACTGCTGGCACACCGCCGCGAGGCGCTCACCGCGCTCCCACAGCGCCAGTGACTCCTCGAGCGTGCTGCCGCCGGCTTCGAGCTTCTCGACCACACCGGCCAGCTCCGCGCGTGCCTGTTCGTAGCTCAGTTCTGGGGTACTCATGACGTTGCCACCCTATGGGAGATGAACACGATCTCGTCGACGGTGTGGAACCCGGCGCGGCGCACGTACGCCTGGCTAAGAGCAGACACTTCTGCGGTTGGCCTTTCGAGGGTTGAGGACAGGCACGATCAGTCGACGGTTGCGGTCAGCTCGCCGCCGGCGAGCCGGATCCGCAGCGGGTCCTTGGCGTCGACCTCGTCGGGACTGCGGACCACCGCACCGTCCGGGCGCTGCACGATCGCGTAGCCGCGCTGCAGCGTCGCCGCCGGGGACAGGGCCCGAAGCCGGGCGAGGGTATGCCCCAACTCGCCGTCGGCGCGGTCCAGGCGGTGGCCGAGGTTTCGGGTGCCCCGCTCGCGTAGCGCTCTGATCTCGGTTTCCCGCTGGTCGACCATTGCCGCGGGCCGGGCGAGCACCGGTCGGCTGCGGATCGCGTCGAGCCGGTGCTGCTCGCGGTCGAGTAGCTGGCTCATGCCGCGCCGCAGCCGCTGGCGGGCCTGCCCCATCAGGCGCAACTCGTCGGCGAGGTCCGGCACGATCCGTTTCGCCGCGTCGGTCGGCGTCGACGCGCGGAGGTCCGCCACGTAGTCGACCAGCGGCGTGTCCGTCTCGTGGCCGATCGCGGAGACGACCGGGGTACGGCAGGCGAACACGGCCCGGCAGAGGGCCTCGTCGGAGAACGGCAGCAGGTCCTCGATCGAGCCGCCGCCGCGGGCCAGCACGATCACGTCGACCGTCTCGTCGCGGTCGAGGGCGGCCAGCGCGTCGAGTATCTGCGGTACGGCCGTGGGGCCCTGTACCGCGACGTTCATGATTCGGAAATCGACGGCCGGCCAGCGCCGACGGGCATTGGTGCACACGTCGCGCTCGGCGGCGCTGGCCCGCCCGGTGATCAAGCCGATCCGTCCGGGCAGGAAGGGCAGGCGGCGCTTACGCGCACGGTCGAACAGCCCTTCCGCGTTGAGCAGCTTCTTCAGGTGCTCGATGCGGGCCAGCAGCTCACCCACGCCGACCTGCCGGATCTCGTCGGCGCGCAGGCTCAGCGTGCCGCGGGCCGGAAAGAAGTCGGGCTTGGCGTGTACGACGATACGGGCGCCGTCGACCAGGTTGGGTGCACCCGAGTCGAGCACGTCCCGATTGGTGGTGACCGTGAGGCTCAGATCGGCGGACGGGTCACGCAACGTGAGGAAGACCGTGCTGGTGCCCGGCCGGCGGCTGATCTGCGCGACCTGCCCGTCCACCCACACCCAGCCGAGCTTGCCGATCCACGCGGCGATCTTCTGGCTGACGACCCGCACCGGCCAGGGCTGCTCAGGCGTCGTCGCGGGGGTCGGGGTGGTGGTGGTGGCCGGTTCGCTCACGGTGCTCCTCGAAGGCTTTGTCGCCGGTCAGCTTACGGGTGGTCGGATTCACGCTGCCGGTTAACCACGGGCTCGTACCATGGGCAGGTGACCGACACCCCGAAGCGCGTCCTGCTCGCCAAGCCCCGTGGTTACTGCGCCGGCGTCGACCGCGCGGTGCAGACCGTGGAGGAAGCGCTGACGCTGTACGGCCCGCCGATCTACGTGCGCAAGGAGATCGTGCACAACCGGCACGTCGTCGCGACCCTCCAGGCGAAGGGCGCCATCTTCGTGGAGGAGAACGAGGAGGTCCCGGCGGGCTCGACCGTCGTCTTCTCGGCGCACGGGGTGGCGCCGGAGGTGCACGAGCAGGCCCGGGCGCGATCACTGAAGGCGATCGACGCGACCTGCCCGCTGGTGACCAAGGTCCACCAGGAGGCCCGTCGCTTCGCGGCGGAGGACTACGACATCCTGCTCATCGGGCACGATGGGCACGAAGAGGTCATCGGTACGACCGGTGAGGCGCCGGCGCACATCCAACTCGTCGACGGTCCGGACTCGGTCGACAAGGTGACTGTGCGTGACCCCTCGAAGGTGGTCTGGCTCTCGCAGACGACCCTGTCGGTGGACGAGACCCTCGAAACCGTCGACCGGCTCAAGCGCAAGCTGCCGCTGCTCATGTCGCCGCCGAGCGACGACATCTGCTACGCCACGTCGAACCGGCAGGAGGCGGTCAAGCAGATCGCGCCATCGTGTGACGTGGTGATCGTCGTCGGATCGACGAACTCGTCGAACTCCCAGCGCCTGCGGGAGGTGGCCGTCGACGCCGGGGCGGCTGCGGCCTACCTCGTGGACTACGCCAGTGAGATCAACGACGAGTGGCTGGAAGGCGCGTCGACCGTAGGCCTCACGTCGGGTGCGTCGGTGCCCGACGAGCTGGTCATGGAGGTCCTGGACCTCCTGGCCACGCGCGGCTTCGGCGAGGTGGCCGAGGTGACCACGGCCGACGAGAAGCTGACCTTCTCGCTGCCGCAGGAGCTGAAGCGGGACATGAAGGCGGCCCGCACCAGCGCCCGCGGCGGGGAGGCCGTCGTGCAGGCGGCAGGCGCGACTCAGAGCTGACCGGGTGCCGACGGATCGTCGGGGTGTAGCTCGGCGAGCAGCGAGGCGTACTCGCTGTCGACCAGTTCCGGTGCCTGCAACTGTCGCGGCGTGACCTCGACCTGTCCCGGCGCGCTCAACTCGTCGGAGGAGACGCCGAGGTCGCCCAGTCGTCGCGCGCTGACCAGTACCCGTGCC
>JAOPWA010000231.1 GCA_025965915.1 Dactylosporangium sp.
AAACTTCTCGAAGACCGTGGCATCCTGTACGCGCCGGACTACGTGGTCAACGCCGGCGGTGTGATCCAGGTCGCTGACGAAATCAACGGCTTCAACGTCGACCGGGCCAGGGCGAGGGCCGCCAAGATCTTTGACACCACCAAGCAGATCCTGGAACTGGCTGCTGGGGAAGGTGTGCCGCCTGCGGTTGCCGCGGATCTGCTGGCCGAACGCCGGATGGCCGAGGTGGGCCGGCTGCGCACCATTCGGCTGAACTACGATCGTTAGAGCGATGTCATGAGTGCTGGGTCGATCATTCCTTACCTAAGTTGTTTGGTCGGCCCTCGACGCGCCAAGCCAGGGCGAGGTGCCGAACTGGGCTCGGGCCATGTACCGTATGACCCACGAGAGATGCCTGACGTCGTCGGGGCCCGCCCGTTAGGGTTGCCCCGCAATTTCTGTGCGAGGGGGTCGAGCCATGGGGCGCGGCCGTGCTAAGGCCAAGCAGACGAGGGTGGCCCGGGAGTTGAAGTATCACTCCCCGAACACAGACCTCGCCGCGTTGCAGCGGGAACTGGGTGGCAGCAGCCGGAAGTCTGACGACGACGTCGACGAGTACGGCGAGTACGCCGACGACGAAGACGACGAGAACGACGGCGAGGCCGGAACTTCTCCTCCAGGTCGTCGCTGACCTTTCGGCTCATATAGGGCACGTGGACTTGATCCGCGTGCCGCGTTCTGTCCGGGTCGATCCACACGGATCACCTCCCGGAACCACGTCACGGGTGCGGCTGTTCTTGCATCCGTTCGCGCGCCCGGGCCCGCATGACCCAACTCACGGGGAATGCGGACCCGGGCGCCGGAGCGGATCAACGGGGACGGTTGTTCCAGTTGTAGAACGTCGGAATGTTCTCGAAGTGGTTCCAGGCGCATACGGCGCTTTCGCCGTCACCACCGGGGAGTTCGGCGCGAGCCGCACGGGCCGCCCTGCCCTCGGCCAGCAATCGCTCGAGGCCGGCGGCAGCCGCATGCACCCGATCGGTGACCGGATCAGTGAATTCGGGCATGATCGAGTACTCCCTCAAGTAACTGGATCTTGCTGTTGCTGCAGTGGTTGGTCTGCGTACCGTCGAAGCGGCCGTGCTCGAAGTACCGGTTCGCGGCGTGCGCTCCCCCACAGAAACCGAAGTAGGGGCAGGTCGCCCGGCAGGCCTCGACCCCGGCGAGATATTCGGGCACCCAGACCGCGGACTCCGCCGCCGCACCGAGGACCTCGCGCAACGGCGTCGTCAACACGTTGCCGCTGCTGAAGTCGCCGTAGCGGTCGTTGGTGAAGCCAGCCAGCTCGGGCGAGAGCAGAAAGACCCGACCGTCAGAGGCGACGGTCGGAATGGGGTCGAGCGTACGGGGCAGCACCTCGTCGGCCGACCCGTCCAGGACCGCGCCGGCGTACCGCAGCGTCCACTCGATTTCCCGGACGTGAATCCGGGGATCCCCGCGCCACGCCTCCACGAGCTCCGCCCAGAAGGCACGCACGGCGTCGCCCCCGAAGTCGTTGGACCGCGAGTTGACGCCTTCCTGCTCCTCCATGTTGATCCCGAGCACGTCACAACCGAGATCGAGGAAGTACCCGTACAGCTCCTTGGCCAGGCCGGCGCGGGGCGCGGAGACCACGCAGAGGGCGGAGAACCCGATTCCGTGGCGGCGTAGCGCGTCGACGCCTCGCAGGATCCGCTGGTAGGCCGGAGCGCCGCCCCGGGTGACCCGGGCGGCGTTGAGCTCTGCCGGTCCGTCGACGCTGACGCTGACGCGCATGTCATGCGTACGGAAGAACTCGCACCAGGCGTCGTCGACGAGCGTCGCGTTGGTCTGGACGTGGTGCTCGACGCCGACGAACGGCGCCATCAGGTCGGCGAGGTGCGCCCGCCCGGCCGCGAGCGGCTCCCCGCCGTGCCATATCACCGAGAACCGGGTGTCCGCGGCCGCCCACGGGTTGACCGAGTCCGCAACGGCCCGCGCCACCTCCACCGGCATCCGCCGATCAAAAGCACGATGCGGCAGATAGCAATATGTGCAATCGAGATTGCACAAGGTGGTCGGCTGCATGACGACGTACCCCGGAACCGGGGCGATCCCTCGCATGCCCGTCCACAAACTGTCCTCCTCGGGCTGGCGCCGCAGGAAGGTTCAGCGTATTCGGTGTTGTTGCTCGGTTCTAGATCCTTGGGGGTCCCTTGAGTCAGCCGCTCGTGTGGGAGCCGACCATTTGCACATTGCCGGTGCCCTCGATGATCTCCCCCACCTGCCAGGAGTCGATGCCGCGGCCGGCGAGGAAAGCGAGGGTACGGTCGGCGTCGTCGGGCGTGACGACCGCGAGCATGCCGATACCCATGTTGAAGGT
The DNA here is from genome assembly GCA_025965915.1 of Dactylosporangium sp. GTDB lineage: Bacteria > Actinomycetota > Actinomycetes > Mycobacteriales > Micromonosporaceae > Planosporangium. The sequence goes on from JAOPWA010000231.1 coordinate 2,381, forward strand.
GCTCTCCATCTCCATGTTGTCGATGCGCCCCTTGGTGCGCACCAGCTCGAAGATGGGCTGCGGGCGCCACGTGGCGCGATCGACGACCGCGTCGACGTGGTCGGGCAGCACGCGCACCAGGTTGCCGGGGATGCCACCGCCGGTCACGTGGGCGAGAGCGTGCACCTCGCACTCGGTCAGCAGGTCCAGGCAGTCCCGCGCGTAGATCCTGGTCGGGGTCAGCAGCTCCTCGCCCAGCGTGCGCTGGCGGCCGAACTCCTCCACCACGCTGTCCAGCCGCATCCGGCCGGCGCCCAGCAGGACGTGGCGGACCAGTGAGTAGCCGTTGGCGTGCAGGCCGGAGGAGCGCATCGCGATCACGACGTCGCCGACCTGGACCCGGTCGCGGCCGAGGATGGCGTCTTCCTC
>JAOPWA010000249.1 GCA_025965915.1 Dactylosporangium sp.
TCGGCCAGGAGCGGTCACCGCCGATACGCCGGAACAGCAGTTGCGCGGCCTGCCGCCCGAACTCGCGGGTGTCATAGCCGATCACGGTGAACGGTCGCGGCATCAGATGTGACAGTTCGAAGTCGTCGAACCCGACAAGCGCCGCGTCGCTGCCGCGTCGCCACAGCTCCTGCACGATGCCGACGGTGATGCGGTTGTTCGTACTGAAGAACGCGGTTGGTGGGTCGGCCGAGTCGAGTAGTTCGCTGGCGGTTCGCGCCGCACTTTCCGGGTCGGCTACGCGATCGCGTACCAGTGCGGCGTCGTAAGGGATGCCGGCGTCGGCCATCGCCTCCTGAGCGCCGCCGACGCGTTCGTGCATCGTGTAGACGGCCATGGAGTCCAGCAGTACCCCGATCCTGCGGTGTCCCTGTGCGATGAGGTGCTGTACGCCCGCCTTCGCGCCGCCGCGGTTGTCGAGCAGTACCGTGTCGGCGAGCAGGCCGCCGGCCGGGCGGTCCAGAAAGACCACGGGCATGCCCATCTCGACCTCGACCCGCAGGAAGCCGTGGTCGAAGCCGGCGGGCACGACGAGTAGCCCGTCGACCCGCCGCGAACACAGGTCCAGCAGTAGATGCTGCTCGCGCCGCGGGTCCTCCTCGGAACTAGCGGTGATCAGCATCGTCTCGTGCGCGCCGGCCACGTCGGCGACGGCAGCCGCGATGGTCGAGTAGAACGGGTTGCCGATCTCCTCGATGACCAGCCCGATCGTCGAGGTGGTGCGGCCCGTGCGCAGGGTCTGTGCGATGCCGTTGCGCCGGAAGCCGAGTTCGGCGACGGCGGCGAGCACCCGGTCGACGAGGTACTGCTGCACGTGGGGGGCATTGTTGATCACGCGCGATACGGTCTTGATGCTCACACCGGCACGCGCGGCGACGTCAACCATGGTTGGCCGCCGTGGGGGAGGGGCCGGCGCCGCTGCGGCTTGCTGCCGCGCGGGAGAGGCGGGCGCCGCTGCGGCTTGCTGCCGCCCGCCCTCGGTCGCACTCTTCGCCACGCCAACTCCCGCTCGGCTTGGACAACGTTGTCCCGCAGATTCGACCACGATGCGCGCTCGTAGACCAGCGCCTTCGGCCCACCGTAAGGGAAAGCTTGACAGGCAGTGATATCGGCGAGTATCTATTAGAAACCCGGCGCATTGGCAACGTTGTCAACCGCTCCCAACACTCGAACGGGAGATGGCAGCATGTCCCACACCCCCGGATTCACCCGCCCTCTCGTCGGCCTTCTGGCCGGCGCCGTCAGCATTGGCGTCGTCAGCGTCGTCGTCGTCGCCGTCCCGATCGCGGCTCCGGCCAACGCGTCTGTCCTAACCCGACTGTCGACGGTGGCCGCCGCGACCAATGTGACCCAGTACGTCAACCCCTTCATCGGTACCGACGACAGCAATTCGCCCAACCCGGTCGGCGGCGGTGCCGGCGGAAGCACGTATCCGGGCGCGATCGCGCCGTTCGGCATGGTCCAGTTCAGTCCCGACACCCCGACCGCGTCGCCGTCCGGCTACCGTGACAGTGACCGTACGATCGAGGAGTTCAGCCTCACGCATTTCGACGGTGCCGGCTGCCCCAACAACGAGGACCTCGGAATCCTGCCGGTCACCGGCGCGCTGGGATCATCGCCGGGCACGAGTTGGACGAGTTACGCCTCCGGCTACACCAAGGCGAACGAGGCTGCTGCGCCCGGCTACTACCGCAACCGACTCGACAAGTACTCGACGGCGGTCGAGTTGACCGCGACGACCCGTACCGGAATGGCGAAGCTGACCTATCCGGGGACGACGAGCGCCCGGGTGCTGGTCAACACCAGCCGCAGCGCCACCGGTAACCGCAGCGGCGGCCTGACGATCAGCGGATCGCAGATCACGGGCAACGTGACGGCCGGCGGTTTCTGCGGGTCGAGCAAGACCTACAAGATTTACTTCGCCATGCAGTTCGATCGGGCGCCGACCGGGTTCGGCACCTGGAACGGCGGCACCATCTCGGCCGGCTCGGCGAGCACCAGCGGCACCGACACCGGCGGGTACCTCACGTTCGACACCAACTCCAACGCGACTGTCACGATGAAGGTGGCGCTGTCGTTCGTGAGCACCGCCAACGCGAGTGCCAACCTGTCGAGCGAAAATCCCAACTTCGACTTCGCGGGCGTACGCGCCAGCGCCGACACCGCGTGGAACAACGCCCTCAATCGGGTACAGGTGAGCGGCGGCGGCGCGACCGACCTGCAGAAGTTCTACACCGCGCTCTACCACGTGATGCAGAGCCCCAACGTGGCCAGCGACGTGAACGGCCAGTACATGGGCTTCGACAACGCGGTGCACACCGCCGGACACCCGGTCTACCAGAACTACTCCGGTTGGGACATCTACCGGTCGTGGGCGGCGCTGATGGCGCTGGTCGCCCCGGACGTGATGACCGACGTGGTGAAGTCGATGGTGCTCGACGGCCAGCAGGGCGGCCTGCTGCCCAAGTGGTCTCAAGCGACCAATGAGGACTTCATCATGACCGGTGACCCCGGCCCGATCATCGTGGCCAGCGCGTACGCGTTCGGGGTGCGCGGCTTCGACACCGCGGCCGCGCTCGCGTTGATGAAGAAGAGCGCCTCCGGCGGCACCACCCAGGGCAGCGCCATCCGGGGCCGCGAGGCATCGTACGAGTCGCAGCATTTCATCGCCGAGGATCCGTCGGACTCGCTGGAGTACTCGGCCTCCGACTTCGCGATCGGCCAGTTCGCCGGGGCGCTCGGCGACACCGCGGCGTACAACACGTACCTGACCCGCGCCCAATGGTGGCGCAACGTGTTCAACAACGAGTCCGGCTACGTGCACCGCCGTAACGCCGACGGCAGTTGGACCTGGCCGCTCGACCCTGCCAGCCCGTCCGGGTACACGGAGGGCAACGCCGCCCAGTACACCTGGATGGTCACCTACAACTTCGCCGCGCTGATCAATCTGATGGGCGGCCCGTCGACCGCGGCGCAGCGCCTCGACCACCACTTCACCCAGCTCAACGGCGGCCTCTCACTGCCGTACTTCTACATCGGCAACGAGCCCGAGCATGGGGTGCCGTGGGCGTACAACTTCGCCGGGAAGCCAGCGGGTACGTCCGCCGCGGTGCGTCGGGTGATTAGCGAGTCGTTCACGACCGGGGCGGGCGGCCTGCCGGGCAACGACGACCAGGGCGCGACGTCCGCCTGGTACGTGTGGGCGGCGCTCGGCAAGTACCCGGCGACCCCCGGCGCTGACACGCTCGCCCTGCACGGCTCGCAGTTCCCGTCGATCCTCATCCAGCGGCCGGGCGGCAACATCCAGGTCAACGGCGGCAGCGCGACCGCACAGTACGTGCAGAGCCTGTCCGTCAACGGTGCCGCCACGACGCGCAACTACCTGCGTTACGGGGATGTCGCGAACGGCGCGACGCTCACGTACACGATGGGTGGTGTTCCGAGCGGCTGGGGGACCGGTGCCGGCGACGTACCCCCGTCGTTTGCCGACGGCGCGACGCAGCCGCCGGCCGCACCGCAACTCGGCGCCAACCTGGCGCAGGGCAAGCCGGCCACCGGCTCGCCGGCGTGCGCGGCGGCCGAATCGCCAGACAAGGCAGTCGACGGCAGCCTCTCCAGTAACAGCAAGTTCTGCTCCCAGGCCAGCCCGAGCTTCCTGCAGGTCGACCTCGGCTCGGTGCAGAACGTGTCGTCGTTCGTGGTCAAGCACGCCGGCCTCGGTGGGGAGAACACCGGCTGGAACACCGGCGCCTTCAACATCCAGACCAGCGTCGACGGCTCGACCTGGTCGACGGCGGCCACCGTGTCCGGCTCACGCTCCAGCCGCACATACCATCCGGTCGCCGCCCGCAGCGCCCGCTACGTGCGGCTCAACGTCACGACCCCGACGAACAGCGGCAACAACGCCGCCCGCGTGTACGAACTGGAGGTGTACGGCGGCGGGGGCGGCCCGACCAACGTCGCGCTGAACCGGCCGGCGACCGCCGACTCGCAGTGCAACGCGAACGAGGGTCCGGAGAAGGCGGTCAACGGCAGCGTCTCCGGCGGCAACTCCGACAAGTGGTGCTCGCCCGGCTCGTCCAAGTGGCTACAGGTGGACCTGGGCTCGACGCGGTCGATCCAGTCGTTCGTCGTACGCCATGCGGGCGCCGGCGGCGAGGACCCGGCATGGAACACCCGCGACTTCGACCTGCAGGTGTCGGTCGACGGCTCGACCTGGACCACGGTGGTGCAGGCGCGTGCCAACACCGCCGACGTGACCACGCACAACATCTCGACCAGCGGACGCTACATACGGCTCAACGTACTCACCCCGACGCAGAACACCGACAACGCCGCCCGCGTCTACGAACTGGAGGCGTACGCGTAGCGCGCGCCTCATGCAAGGAGGGCGCGGTACTCGTCGGAGGCCAGGAACGTCGGGATCACCCGGTCGACACCACTGGCCAGCGGGAGCCCGATGGCCTCGGCGGGTGCGACGAACCGCACCGCCGCGCCCTCACCGAGGACCAGGTCCTCCTGGCGGGCGACGGTCGCCCCGGAGAACACATGCCAGTCGATGCGCATCCCCGGGCTGAGGCGAGCGGGGAAGTTGTCGTGCAGAAAGAGCGAGAGGTCGCCGTGGACCCGCAGGCCGGTCTCCTCGCGCAGTTCGCGTCGGGCCGCGACAGCGGGGTCCTCACCCGGCTCCACGTGCCCGCCCGGCAGGCCCCATCGATCGGGGTCCATCCGGGCGTCCGGCTCGCGCAACTGCAGCAGGATCGCGCCGTCCTGGTTGACCAGCAGGACGCTGGCCAGGCGGAGGACCGCGGGTGACATGTGATCACTGTAGGGGCCGCGCGGGTCTTTCGGCCGCAATTGGTCCGGTAATCGACGCGCGTCCGGGGTATAGAAGCTGTCCAATGCCCGGGGCCTGTGGGCAGAATGTTGCATGGCTACCTCGACCGCTCCGCGCTGGATCCGTGCCGCGAAGGCACCGGCGAGCATCCCGCCCCCGCTCGAGGGGGAGTGGGCACCCGTCGACACCCGGCTCGATGGTCTTCGACGTTATCCGCTGCCAGGCGGTCACGGGCCCGAAGACGTCGTCGTCGACCTCGAAGGCTGGCTGATCACGGGTGCCGACGACGGCCGCCTGTGGCGTTGGCCCGCGGATGCCGACGACACCGGTGGCGACGCTGCCAGCGGCGACCCCGCCCCGGAGCTGGTCGCGAACACGGGCGGCCGGCCGCTCGGCATCGAGATCGACCCGCGCGACGGCAGCCTCATCGTGTGCGACGCCGAGCGCGGACTGCTGCGCGTCACCGGGGACGGCGCGGTGACGCTGCTGGCCGACCACGCGGCCGGCAAGCCGATCCGGTTCTGCGACAACGCGGCCGTCGCCCGCGACGGCACGGTCTACTTCACCGACAGCTCCGACCGGTACGGAATAGCGAATTGGCGCCTGGACATGCTGGAGCACCGCCCCAACGGCAGGCTGCTGCGGTATGACCCGGGAAGCGGGCACACCGACGTGGTGGCCGACGGGCTGTACTTCCCCAACGGCGTGACGCTCACCCCTGACGAGTCGGCGCTGCTGTTCGTCGAGACGAGCGCCCACCGGCTGATGCGGGTGTCGCTCGACGGCGGGTCGCCTACCCAGCTCGTCGATCTTCCCGCATACCCGGACAACATGGCCGCGGTGGGCGACGGCACCTACTGGATCGCGCTGCCCAGCCCTCGGGTGGCCGCTCTGGAGCGGCTGCTGCCATACCCCCGGGTGCGCCAGCTCGTGGCCAAGGTGCCGGATCGGTTGCAGCCACAGCCCAAACGGTAC
>JAOPWA010000276.1 GCA_025965915.1 Dactylosporangium sp.
AGTTCCACACGGGCGGCGCGAGCGACAGGCGGTGGCCACTAAGACGAACCCGCCAGCGTGGGATGCACCTCGGAGGTCGGCTGGACAAGCCCACATCCCTGCTGGTTCCGGCCGGCTCGACCCCGGACGACAACCTGACCACCCGCCGACTCGCATTCCTCGGCGCCGCGCTCGCGTCCATCCCCATCATCGGCGGCGGCCGTGAACTCTTCGGCCAGCACGTCGACGGCTTGCTGCTGGCGGTCGGCGGCGTGCTGCTGGCGGTCGGCGGCGCGGTGATCGTCCCGCTGGTCATGGCACGCGTTGGCAGGTTGTCTGCCCAGCGCGCGCGGGCCGAGCGTGCGTTGCTGTACCAGGCGACGCACGATGCACTGACCGGCCTGTCGAACAGGCGCGAATTCGTCGCCCGGCTGACCGAAGAGCTCAGCCGCGACCACCAGCGGATCCGACCGCTCGTGCTCTTCTGTGACCTGGACGGCTTCAAAGCCGTCAACGACCGGCTCGGGCATGCCGCCACCGCCGGCTCCATCAGGTTGAGTCGGTCGCCGACTCTCGTTGAGTCGGTCGCCGATCCTCGTGATTACCCGGCGATGTGCAACTCGGAGACCGAGCGGTCCATCCAGGCGAGCTGCGCGGTCGCGGATCGCGGTGCACCGTAGAGCCAACCCTGCACCAGGTCGCAGCCGAGCGCCCGCAACCAGTCCCGCTGGACGAGCGTCTCGACGCCCTCCGCCACCACCTGCTGGTCCAGCGCGTGGGCCATGGCCACGACGGCACGCACGATCGCCTCGTTGACGCTGCCCTCGCCGACACCGGCGACGAAGGACCTGTCGATCTTCACGATCCGGGTCGGGAAGCGCCTGAGGTAGCTCAGGGACGCGTACCCGGTGCCGAAATCGTCGATGCACAGCGTCACGCCGAGTGCCCGCAGGGCCCGCAGGGTGGCCAGCACGCACTCGGGGTCTTCCATCATGCCGGTCTCTGTGATCTCCAGCCACAACGCCGAGGCCGGCAGCCCGGTCCGGTTGAGCACCCCACGAACGATGCCGACGATCGTGGAGTCGCGCAGCTGGTGGACGGACACGTTCACGGAGACGTGCAGCGGGGGCAGGCCCGCGGGCCGCTACGCGCGCCAGCGGACGAGCTGGGCCGCCGCCTCCTCCAGCAGCCACGCGCCGCTTTCCACGATGAGGCCGGTGTCCTCCGCGATCGGAATGAACTCCAGCGGAGACACCGTGCCGAACTGTGGGTGCTGCCAGCGCATCAGCGCCTCGAACCCGGACAGCTCGTCAGTGGCCAGGTCGACGATCGGCTGGTAGTGCACCGACAGCTCGCCCCGATCCAGTGCACCGCGCAATGCCTGTTCGAGATCGACCCGGGTTCGCACCTGCTCGTGCAAGGCCCGATCGAAGAACGCGTACGCGTTGCGACCGGAGCTCTTCGCCTTGTACATCGCGGTGTCGGCGTCCCGGATCAGCTCCAGCGCCTCGGTGGCTCCGTCCGATCGGGCAACGCCGATGGAGGGGGTGATTATGACGCTGCCGACGGAGAGTACGAACGGCTCGGTGAAGTCGGCGAGCAGGCGTTGTGCGAGGGACTCCGCGAGCGCCGACGGGGACGAGGTCGCGAGCATGATGACGAACTCGTCCCCTCCGATCCGGCAGACCAGATCCTCGCTGCGTACCGTGGCACTGAGCCTGGCGGCGACTGCGCACAGCAACTCGTCGCCCACCTTGTGGCCCCAGTTGTCGTTGACCATCTTGAACCTGTCCAGGTCGATGAAGAGCAGGCTGATCTCCTGCCCTTCACTGGCCGCCAGGTCGCACCAGCGGGAGATCGACTCGCTGAGCAGCTCCCGGTTCGGCAGGTCGGTGAGCGGGTCGTGGGTCGCTCGGTGGCGGGCCGCCGCTTCGGCCCGGGCCCGCAAGTTGTTGGCGCGCACGATGCGGATGACGATCACTATGGTGAGGAGGACGGACAGCGCCAGCCGCACCATGCCGTTCCAGACGGTCCGTGGCGGTGACAGGGTCGCCATCATGGTCGGCGCGACCAGCACGGCCGCGATGCCCGCGGTCCGGACAACACCCAGGGATCGCAGGACAACCGGCTGGGGCTCGGTGAGCGAGCTCATCGTCGGGTGCAGCGCGGCTGCCCCGGTCGCGACGAACGACGCGAGGAACAGCGCGTCGAACAGCTTCAACAAGGGGCTGCCCGGGGCCTGTCCCTCCGCCTGGAGCGCGTACAGCAGGTCCCCGACGAAGATCGAACCGGCTGCGGCGCCAAGCATCCAGAGCGCCGGTTTTCGGACCCCGTCGGCGATGAGGAGCTGGGTCACGATGACCAGCAGCAGCACGTCCACGATGGGGAAGAACACCGCCGTGACCTCCGGCAGGGTGCGCTGCGTCGCCGAGCCGAGGCCAGGCGCTATGAGGAATGCCCACGCGGCGAGCGCGACACCGATACCGATGAGAAGCGCGTCGGTGCGGGCCGGATCGTCCTCCGCCGCGCGGCGGCGACGCAGCATGTCGATGAGACCGTACGCGAGCGACACGTATCCGGGGACGACCAACAGGTCCGGGATGAACGCCGCCGGGCCGGCTGGGATCGCATCGGCCCCCGGCACGGTCAACCGCAGAATCACACCGCCGAGGAAGGCTGTTTCCGCAGCGGTGAGCGCCCACCATGGTCTCCGCATCCCCGCGTTCTGGTGCCGGAGCGTGCCGGCGACCGTGGCGGCGATCGATCCGACCGCCACGGTCGCGAACAGCGGCAGCTTCAGCATCGACGGTCCGAAACTGTGCAGCGCGACCGCGAGTGCGCCGCAGGCCAGAAAGGCCCAGGCGGGCGCGACGGATCGAGATCCGAACCGCGACGCGGGGCGATGCGTGCTGCTTGGCGGGCGCATTTCGGTCTTCCCTTGGTTCACACGAGTCGTGCCGTCTTATGCCGATCGGCAGATCTAGCCCGTAATGAACCGAAAATCGGTGTCAGCTTTCCGTACGATGCATGACCCACACGTTCGGCTCCCGGTACACACCGGCGTCCACGTCCCGGTCGACAACCAGCGGCGCGAGCCCGCCAGGGATGACGTACTCGCCGCTGCCCGGAAGTGGCAGGTCGACCCACTGCCGCCACTCCGTGACGCTGCCGGTGATCGTCATCGAGGGGTCCGCGATACCGAGCACCGTTCCGCCCAACCCGAGGTGCAGGCGAAGCCAGGGATCGAAGACCTGGCCATCCTCGGTACGCCAGGTCAGATAGCGGTCCATGGGCATCAAGGGGTAGCGCGTCTTGAGAACCGGGCGGACCGGAGCGATCAGCGCTGCCGCCCCGGCACCCGCGGCGGCCTGCTTGAGCGCGTTGATCATCCCGGCGGCGTGCCCCCGGCCCGTGACCGCCGGAGTCAAGGTGATCGACAGGGCGCACACGGCGTTCGACGTGCCTCCGCGCCCGAGCAGGTCGGCGCTCGCGGTCACGGCAGCATCCCACCCCGCGGGCAGACCGGCCATGGTCCCGTCCCACTCCAGCGGCACCGACAGGCCGACCCCGAGCACCTCGTCGGCAGCGTCGACCAGCAGCAACTGGTGTCCGGGGGCCTGCACCGCCATGCTGGTCAGGTCGACGTCGTGGCCCGGACGACCGGCCAGCATGAACATCGGCCAGCGGGAGCCGAGCACGCCCGGAATGGATACTGCCAGGTCCGGGCGATCGGCGAGAGTGACGATCCGGACGTCCCCGTCCCCCGAGCCGTCCACATCGGTCCGCTGCTCGGGAATCCGCACACCGGCGTTCATACGGCGACGCCAGCGTGCTGCCGGTCATCGTAGGAGGCGGTGTAGTACGTCTGCACGTCTACCCTGTCCACGATCCAACCGCCCGCCGCCAGCAGCGCCTTCCGGTGCCGACCGATCGAGCCGTCGTCGTTGTAGGCGGAGACGTCCCAGGCGCACACCGCTCGGGCTTCGCCGCAGCGCCGCTCGATCGCTCCCATCATCAACTGGAAGGCGCCTTGTTTGGCATGCTCAGGGTGGACGAGCGTGTACCCGAGGTAGTAGACCGCGCCGCGGGCGAACTGGTCCGGGTAGCGGGCCGCGAAGTACTCCGGGCTGATCCAGGGTAGGGCCGAGAGATCCGTCGCGAGGGTGCCCAGCGCTACCGGTTCGCCGTTGTCGTTCCACACGACGTACTTCTCGATGCGCTCGTCCGCCATCTCCGCCTCGAACTCCTCGGCGGTGAGCATGTGACGGGCCGCGGCCCTGGTGCGAATGGGGTCGAAGGCGGCCACGTACAAGGGGTAGAAGACGGCGATGGCCGCCTCGCTCATCACGCATTCGACGGTTACCTTCATCGGGCACCCGCCCAAGGCGCAGTCTCGTACGCCGCAACCACCAGCGAGCACACCGGCTCGCCGGTGCAGACCGCACCGTTGAGCACCCACTCGGGCGCGGTGAACTCGTTCTCACGGCCGGCTACGAGGTCCCGCAGGCTCGTTCGGATCGCGTGGGTCACGAACTCCTCGCTGTTCCCCTCGTGCTCGACGAACAGCCCACCGCCACCGTCGTGGCGCTGAACCCAGCCGATACCGGCCCAGGCCTGCTCACCCACGGAGGTGGCCCGCTGCTCCGCGTACACGCAGTAGAGCCGATCGCCCCACTGCCCTACCGGCACCGGCGCCTTTCCGGTCGTGTCGACCCCCGTACGTGGCGGAATGACGCTGGAGAGCCGGACCAGGTTGTAGTGCCCCAGGTCGACGGCCACGAGCGCCTCGTGGAAAGCGGACAGCGTGGTCCCGCCCCTCCCGGTGGCGCGAACGACGGGGATCTGGTCGTGTACAGCTGAGGTGAGCATGAAGCGGAGGCTCCGATCGGCCTGTCGTGGTGTCGGTGACACCGGCAATTCGGTCATCGCCGGGTCCGACCGGGCCGTGGAGATGCGGCGGTCGTAGTCGCCGGTCCCCAATGGACCCGCACGCCTGACCGCGCTCCGCAACCCCGGCACGGGGACTCGGTTTTCAGAGCGCGGGTTTCGCCTCTCGCTCCCCGTCAGGCCTCGGGCGACCAGGTACGCCTGACGGATCTCAGCTCGCTCATCGGAGCGTCTTGCACCCCGACGCGAAAAGCATTGCATCCGGATGGCAACCTGACGTCCCCTCGCCGGGTCGCTGTCGAAGACCGGTAAGAGGACAACCGTCGGCTGCGTGGTGGCGCCGGAAAGGGGACAGCCCAGCTCAGTCGCGGAATCCGAGCCGCGCGACCAAGGTGTACCGGTCGCCGCGGTACCAGCTGCGTACCCACTCCACGGGTTCTCGGCGATCATCGAAGCTGTGGCGGGAGAGCAGCAACATCGGCGCGCCGGTGTCGGTGGCCAAGAGCTTTGCCTCCCGCGGTGGCGCCGGGGCACTCTCGATCGTCTCGACCGCCTCGACGACCTTCACGTCCCACCGCTCGGAGAGCACCTGGTACAGCGAGCCGACCTGTCGCAGGTCGCGGGCCAGTCCGGGAAAGTGGACGGCCGACAAGTGCGACTGTTCCAAGGCCATCGGTGATCCGTTGACCTTGCGTAGACGCTCGATGCGATGCACTGACGAACCGACCTCGATGTGCAGGAGCTCGGCGATCTCCGAGGTGGCGCGGACCCGCTCGGCGGCGATCAACAACGTCTCGACTTTGAGCCCGGACGTCGCGGCCTGCTCGGTGAAGCTCGCCATCTGCAGCGGCCACGCCAGCTTCGGTTCGGCCACATAGGTTCCGGATCCGTGCCGACGCTCCAGCCGGCCTTCGGCGACCAGTTCGGTGAGAGCTTGGCGGACAGTCCACCGGGACGTGGCCATGCTGCTCGCGAGTTCCCGTTCAGTGGGGAGCGGCTTGCCGGTTTCGAAGTCACCCAGTAGGCCGAGTATGTGTCTCTTTACGAGGTAGTACTTCGGTTCCCGCTTTTGGTTGGCCAGGTCTTGGTTCGCACCTGTCACGTCCACACTTCCCTGCTACGTCTGGTCCTCAGTGGATGCGTTGTCGTGCGCTCCTGATTGCGGTGAGGAAGTGTCCAATGCGCTCCAGGCGACCAGGGCGGCTCCCCGCCGTCCGGCATCACCTTTCAGTTCAGACGTCACCACCGGAGGTGCCTGTCGCCAGACCATCGATCGCTCCATCTCGGCCTCCAGCGGCCCGGTAAGAGCTGAGCCCGCCGCCGCCATGCCTCCACCGATCACGATGAGGCTGGGATCCATGACGAATATGTAGCCCACGAGAGCCCGACCGAGCGCGACGACCGCCTCGCCGAACACCCGCTGTGCGATCACATCACCTCTGCCCGCCTGAGCGATGACGTCCTCGGCAGGTAGCGGCGGAGTGCCGGCGCCAGCCGCATACCGCCGGGCCAACGATGCGGCACTGGCGTAGGTCTCCACGCAACCGCGCAGGCCGCACGCGCATGTCTCGCCCTCCGGGATGACGGGTAGATGACCAAGTTCGCCGGCCATTCCGTCGGCGCCGCTCACGACGGAACCGCCTGTCACGACCGCGGCCGCGATTCCCGTGCCGATCGAAACGAAAAGCGCCTCATCGACACCACGGGCCGCGCCGAGTCGGGCTTCGGCCAGGCCGGCGGCCCGGACATCGTGATCGATCCCGACAGGCAACCCGACGCGATCGGCGACCAGGCGGCGAATCGGCAGATCCCGCCAGCCGATATTGGCCGAGTACCGGGCGACGCCGGCCGCGCGGTCCACCGCACCGGGAAAGATGATTCCGACGCTCACGACCGTCAGATGCGGGCTCGCAGCCGTTCGGAGCGCCTCGATGGTCGCCACGATCGTCGACACCACCGCGTTCACACCGTCGGCTACCGGCGTCGGCACTTCCATCCGGCTGTCGATCGTCCCGTCCGCCGTCTCGACGGCACCCTTGATCGAGGTGCCACCAACATCGAGAGCGATGACAGCGGCCGCCGAAGTGGCGGCGGCTCCGGGCGGCAGCGCCGTCACGTCGGTAGTCACCTGAGGGCTTTCCGGCCGGGGCCTAGAACTCATTGGACACGGTGGCGTTCTGCTGCATCTGAAGCTTGCGGCCCTCGCCGTTGCGGAACATCTCCATCGCCTTGCCGTAGTCGTCGAGGGTGAAGGCATGACTGATCCCACCGTACCCGGTGGAACTCATCCGGGTTGGCGCCCGTGAACTCGACACCGACTTCGCGCGCGAGGTCGCGGCGTCCCGCGTTGCGGTCGCCCGCGTCCCGTCGGTACGGGAAATGCGGCCGGTCATCACCGTTGCGTACTGCCGGATGGACGCCGACTCTAACTGTCGATTCTCAAGAGGTCCAGACCTCTTACGTATCGAGTTTCGTTGCTAGTTGGTCTGGACCACTACGAATGGAATTGCTAAGTTGGTCTGGACCACTACGAATGGAATTGCTAAGTTGACCTAGCGCCGGACGATCGAAGTGCGACTGTGCTGCGCCTGAAGGATCTGCCGACGGACCGCTGAGCGCCGGCTGAGAGCCTTGCCGCGGCGGCTGACGTATTGGAGGCGCGGATGTCCGGGCTGTTGCTGACGAACGCGCGGGTCGTGTCGCGTGCGGGAGTCATCAATTCGGGTTGGCTCGCATCCAGCGGCACGACGATCGACAGTTGCGGCCGGGGCGCACCGGCCCCCGATCTGTACGCGGGCCGGCGGGTGCTCGATGCCCGCGGCGCGACCGTTCTCCCCGGGTTCGTTGACGTCCATGTGCACGGCGCCGTCGGCCACGAGGTGATGGACGCCAGTGTCGAAGGCCTCGCGGCGATGTCTGACTTCTTCGTCCGACACGGTGTCACGTCGTTCCTCGCCACCACCTGGACGGCCGACACCGAGCAAACCATGTCGGCGCTCAAGGCGGTCAGCGACGCGTCCTCGGGCCCGATGCCCGGCGCGCAGCTACTCGGCGCGCACATGGAGGGCCCCTACATCAGCCTGCAGAAATGTGGAGCGCAGGACCCCGCGGCAATCCGGCCACCCGACCTCGTCGAGGCTCGGCGCTTCCTTGATACCGGCACGGTACGGATGATCACCCTCGCGCCGGAGCTCGCCGGCGCCAACTCGCTCCTCGACGAGTGCGTCGATCGGGGCGTACGCGTGAGCATCGGCCACACCGACGCGACGTTCGAGCAGGTCGTCGACGCCGTCAACCGGGGTGCGCGGCACCTGACCCATACGTTCAATGCGATGCCTCCGCTGCATCACAGGCGTCCGGGCCCCATCGCCGCCGCTATGACGATGCCCGAACTCCTATCCGAACTCATCGCCGACAACGTGCACGTCCATCCCGCGGTTGTCGCGGCGATGCTTCGGGCCAAAGGGCCCGAGGGGGTCGTTCTGGTCACCGATGCCCTGCGCCCTACCGGCCTGCCCCATGGCTCGTTCACCATCGGCGGGCGGCCAATCAGCGTCACCGACGGCGCCGTGCGCCTGTCCGACGGGACCCTGGCGGGCAGCGTTCTCACCATGGACCAGGCCCTGCGCAACCTGGTACGGGCGACCGGCCGCCCGGTGGTCGAACTGTGGCCGACCGCGAGCCGAAACGGCGCACTGGCCGCCGGGGTCGCCGACACCAAGGGCGACATCGCAGCGGGCATGGACGCCGACCTGGTCGTCGTCGACGACGACGTGCGCGTGAAGCTGACCGTAGTTCAAGGACGCGTCGCCTACACGTCGGCGGACTTCACGACCTCGGAGTTCCAGCGATGACGGCAGCGTTCGACCTGACCGACCGCTCAATGACCAGCTACTCGCGTTCGGTATTCAGCGCCAGCCTCCCGGAGGAACCGAGTGTCCCGTACCGCGCCGATCCAACTGCAGGCAGGCGACTGCAGCGCGACTATCGATCCGCAACAAGGTGGTCGACTCAGCTCGCTCGTCATCGGTGACCGCGAACTCCTCGTTCAGCACGGTCGTGACGTCTTCCACTGGGGAAACTTCGTTCTGGCACCGTGGGTCGGCCGCTTGCGCGGCGGCCTGCTGCGGTCCGGCGGCGAGGAGTACCGATTCCCGACCAACGCCCCGCCGCATGCCGTGCACGGCCTGGTCACCAACGCGCCGTGGCAGGTGGTGGGCGACGGGCAGGTAGCTGTCGACCTGGCGGATCCCTGGCCCTGGGCCGGTCGGGTCGTCCACACGATGACCCTGGCCGAGTCGCGAATGGACTTCCGGCTCGAACTCCACGCCGAGGAGCCCATGCCGGCCGACATCGGCTGGCACCCGTGGTTCAACCGCCAACTCGTCAGCCCCGACGGTGACACCTCGGCGCCGGTCGAGCTGGTTGCCGAGCCTGGTCGCATGTACGGCAACGACGAGGACGGGCTCCCGAGCGGGGAGCTTGTCGCGCCCGTGCCGCGGCCCTGGGACTACTGCTTCATCGACCTCCCGACAGCCCCGAGCGTCCGCTGGCCCGGCCTGCTCGAGCTCGAGGTCCGGTCGAACTGCTCGCACTGGGTGCTCTACGACCGGGAGGAAGCCGGAATCTGCGTGGAGCCCTGGACCGGTCCGCCCAACTCGTTGAACATGTCGGATCCGACGATCGTCACGCCCGACCAACCGCTCGTGGCGACCATGACCTGGACGTGGCGCAGCCTGCGGCTTCGGTAACAATAGGGGCGTGACCGATGAACTGGCCCTGTTCGACCTGCCCGCAGTAACGGAACCCAAGCGCATCCCGGAACCCGAGCCCATCGCGCCAGTCGGTCGCCTGGTCGTGGCCGGCACGGACGGCTCATGCGACCCGAATCCCGGCAAGGCTGCCGGCGCCTGGTTCGTGTCCCCTTCCTGTTACGGCGTGGCCCCGGTCGACGGTGAGGGGACAAACAACGTCGGTGAACTGGCCGCCATCAGGGCGCTGCTTCGGGCGGTGCCGCCGGAGCGGCCGCTGGAGATCGTCTACGACAGCGAGTACGCCAGGAGATGCCTGACCGAGTGGATCGGCAACTGGAGCCGGAGCGGGACGTTGCCGCCGAGCGCGTGGCGCCGCGGACGGACCAGGGAGCCGGTGAAGAACGCGGAGCTCATCGCCGAGACGCACGCGCTGCTCGCCGGCCGAACGGTCATGTGGACCAAGGCCAAGGCTCATGTCTCGGTCCAACTCGGAGGCCACCTGCTAAACCACGAGGCGGACCGGCTGGCAGGCGCAGCGGTCCAGACCATGCGTCGCGGCGGCAGCCCTGATCTCGGGCCCGGCTGGGTGGAGTAGCTCACCTCGTGGCGACAGGCCCGGCATCCGGTGCCGGGCCTGTCATCAGTTCGTCGGCGTGCCTACGGCACGGTGGTTTCGCTGTTCTCGCGTACCGGCAGCACCAGCCGGGTAGCAGAAAGCTGCAGCGTGCTCGTCACCGCCGGGGTCGGCGCCCGGTAGGTAGGCTGGTCGACCTGGACCAGGTCCAGCCGGACCCGGTCGCCTTGCGGGAACGCCCAGTGGTTGCCGTACAGGGGCACCCGCACTGTGCCCGTCGCCGCGTCGTAGCCGTTGAAGTCGAACCGGTACACGCCGCGGCTGACCAGTACGGCCGTGCCGTCGGGCTTGACGTCCCACACGCGTGCCGCCAGCACGGCGGTGGGCAGTGCGGGTAGGGCGGCGTAGTCGGCCTGGGCGTAGCCGATCCCGACGAAGGTCTGCGGGGCAGGCAATGGCCCCGAGACGGCGGTGTACCCGTCGGCTGGGGTGACGGGCCCTGACGAGGTGCGGCAGTTCGGGCCGGTGGTCGGGATGGTGCCACCGAGTAGGGCGTCGGTGCCCGGACCGTTCGGGTCGCTCGCGCCCGCGGTGGGCGCCAGTACGGCTGAGTCGTTGTAGTCGAGGGTCAGTTGGCCCCTGGCGAGGCTGGCCGGCGTCGGGGCGGATATCTCGTCGGCGACGGTCGCGCTTCCCACGCATAGGGTGGGGAAGCTGGACACGGAGGTCCGCTGCGGGTCGCTGCCGGCGATTTGGTTCTGCAGGAAGGCCCACGCCTGGGCGTTCACGGCCTGCCAGACGGCCGGCGGATTCTGTGCCCGGGAGTGCCCGAGGTCACCGACGGCGACCGCCACCGGCCACCGCGGGTCGAGGGATTTGAGGTAGTTGAACATCCGGAACGACTCGACCGCCGGGAACAGGTCGTCGGTCCAGCCTGAGATGGAGTACACGGCGGGCTCGCGGCCCGCGGCTAGCCCGAGCCGCCAGCCGGGTTGGTAGTAGGCGGAGTGCCAGCCACTGAAGCTCGTGCGCATCTGAGCGACGATCGGATCGTCGACGCGGCCGGGGGCGCTGTACGGCTCACCGGCGGTGACCCTGTCCAGCCACGCGGTGAAGGGCTCCGGGCCGTTGGTCTGAGGCCCCGGAGAGCCTTCGTCGAAGACGCCATTGGTCGTACCGAGCGCGTAGAGCCCGTTGATGTAGCTGAGCTTGCTGACCCCGAAGGGGTTGCCGACGCCCAGGGTGTCGGGTGCGCCCTGCGCCGAGGAGTAGAGGTCGGTGCCCCGGTACGGCTGGCCGGCGGGGTTCGCGGAAGGGCCACCCGGATGGCCATTGGGGACGAGCGAGTACGCCAGGTCGGTCCACGGGTACTTCGGCACCGCGACCTGCAGGTGCAGTTGCGGCAGACCCGGGAAGTCGGCCCAGTTAGGCCGGGCGGCCTGCTCCGCGGCCTGCAGCCAACTCTCGCCGCCGCCGTAGGAGCCGCCGCTGACCGCGACCTGGTCGCGGTTGATGTCGGGGAATGCCTGGGCGGTGAGGGCCGCGAGCCACTGGGTGTCGCGGATCTCCACGTCCTTGTTCTTGACCCGGATGGTGCCGGAAGGCGGGCACGCCGAGCCGCCGGGGGGCAGGCAGTTCGGCGCGGTGCCGACCGGGGTGGCCGGCTGATGGCTCGCGGTGGGGCCGTTGTCCTTGAAGCCGCGCGAGGTGTACGTGAGGACGTAGTAGCCGTGCTCGGCGAACCAGTGACTGTTCCAGTGGTACTTGTCGGTCCCGTCTGCGGCGTCCGACGTGGACTCCCACTCGTGCTTGTTGTTACCGAAGCCGTGCAGCAGCACGATCAGCGGGTGCGGTGAACCGGTGCCGGCCATCGGCAGGGTGACGTCCACGTCGAGCGGCGAGCCGTCGAAGCTGGCCACCTCGGCCGAGCAGACCCTGGTCCCGCCCGGGTAGGGCGCGCAGTTCGCCGACAGGGCGTCGGCGGCCGGCGCCGCAGCGGCGAGGGCAGGTCGCGGGGTGTTGGCGAGGGCAGGCGATGCCGTGCCCGCGGCGACCAGGCCACCGGCGGCGACCAGGACCGGAACGAGGGCCGTTCGTCTCGTACGCAGGGCAGTCGCCGCTGGTCGGCAGCGCGCCGACATCCCAGGTGATTTCAACACGTTCCTACCCTTCAGAGCGCGCCGCGAATTGGCCGGTATCAACGTTTCATCGTCCGGGCAGGCGGCGATGTAACACTGGAACCGACGGATTCGCCCGTGAGAGTCGACCGGCGTATGCGCCCTTCGTGGGCGGACGCTAGCTGGACGAAGAACCGGCGGACCCGGCGGTGCTCTCCCGCACGACCAGCCGGAAGTCGGCGTTCTCCTCCTGCGGCTGCGCGGCGGCGCCGTCGGTGATGCGTCGCTTCAGAAAGCTCAGGGCCAGTTTCGCGATCTGTTCCTTGTCTGGCGCGACGGTACTCAGCGTCGGCGTGCTGAACTGGCCTTCCTCGAGGTCGTCGAAGCCGATGACCGCGACGTCGTGCGGTACCCGGCAGCCGCGCGCCAGCAGGGTCCGGATGGCACCCAGCGCCATCAGGTCGTTGAAACAGAAGACAGCGTCGGGCGGGTCGTCGAGGTCGAGCAAGGCCTGCATGGCCTTCGCCCCGTCGACGCGGTGGTACCGGGCGGCGGGCGCGACCAGCGCCGGATCGTGGGGCAGCTTGGCGCGGCGCAGGGCCTGGCGGTACCCCTTGAGCCGCAGCGCCGCGGTGCCGCCGGAGATGTGCGGCTGGCTGCCGATCGCCGCGATGCGGGTGCGTCCCAGGCTGGCCAGGTGTGCCACCGCGGCGCGGGCACCGGCCAGGTTGTCGATACTCACGTGGTCGACCGGCGCGTGGGCCAGTCGCTCTCCCAGCAGGACCATCGGGGTGCTGTCCCGGCGGCGCTCGATGTCGCCCGCGCTGAGCGCGAGCGGGCTGACGATGAGGCCGTCGATGAGGTGCGCCTTGATGCCTTCCACGACGAGGCGCTCGCTTTCCAGGCTCCCCTGGGTCTCGTCGATGAGCACGGTCCAGCCGTACTCCTTGGCCAACCGGACGAACTGGGCCGCGAGCTCGGCGAAGTAGGGCACCCGGATCTCCGGCACGGCGAGCGCGATCAGGCCGGTACCGCCGCCACGCAGCCGCCGCGCCGACAGGTTGGGCCGGTAGTCCAGCTCCTCGAGGGCTTTCTGGACTTTCGCGCGGGTGACCGGCGAGACGAACTGGTAGTCATTGACGACGTTCGAGACGGTCTTGACCGAGACGCCGGCCAGTTCGGCCACGTCCTTGATGCTCGCTCCCATCCGCGCCCCTCCTCGCGAAGAGCATAACCATGGCGCGGCATGTCTTTACAACGATGTACACAACGTTGTAAAACTGAGGTCCGGCTCACTTCTGGAGGTCACATCCGTGAAGACAGCCCGCTTGACGCTCGACCCCGCGTTTCGCATCGGCGCGATAGACCGGCGACTGTTCGGCTCGTTCGTCGAACACATGGGCCGGTGTGTCTACACCGGCATCTATGAGCCGGGCCACCCGGAGGCCGACGACCTGGGACTGCGCCAGGACGTCGCACAGCTCACGCGGGAACTGGGCGTATCGGTGGTGCGCTACCCCGGCGGCAACTTCGTGTCCAACCATCGCTGGGAGGACGGCGTGGGCCCCCGCGAGACCAGGCCGACCCGCCTGGACCTCGCCTGGCGCTCCATCGAAACCAACCAGTTCGGCCTCGGCGAATACATGGCCTGGATCCGCCAGGTCGGCGCGGAGCCGATGCTCGCCGTCAATCTGGGCACGCGCGGCCTGGCCGAGGCCATCGAACTGTTGGAGTACTGCAACTACCCGGGCGGCACCCAGTTGTCGGACCTTCGGGTCAAGCACGGCGACGCGGACCCGTACGGGGTCAAGCTGTGGTGCCTGGGCAACGAGATGGACGGGCCCTGGCAGATCGGCCACCTCACCGCGTACGAGTACGGGCGCCGCGCGGCCGAGACGGCGAACGCGATGCGCCGGCTCGACCCGACGATCGAACTGGTCGCGTGCGGCAGTTCCAACCGCCAGATGTCCACGTTCGGCGCCTGGGAGGCGACCGTTCTGGAGCAGTGTTACGACCTCGTGGACTACGTGTCGATGCACGCCTACTACGAGGAGCACGACGGCGACCTGGACAGTTTTCTGGCCTCCGCCGTGGACATGGACGCGTTCATCGACGAGGTGATCGCCACCGCCGACCACGTGAAGGCGAAACTACGCAGCAAGAAGCGGCTGCGGATCTCGTTCGACGAGTGGAACGTGTGGTACCAGAAGCGCTTCCCCGGTGAGGCGGTGCTGGAGTGGCAGCACGCGCCACGGCTCATCGAGGACGAATTCAGCGTCGCCGACGCCGTCGTGGTCGGCTCCTACCTCATCTCCCTGCTGTCACACGCCGATCGGGTCGCGGTCGGATGCCAGGCACAGCTGGCCAACACCATCGCGCCGATCCGAACCGAGCCCGGCGGTCCCGCCTGGCGTCAAACGACGTTCTACCCGTTCGCCCAGGCCGCCAGGTTCGCCCGCGGTGACGCGCTGCGCGTGGAGGCTGTTTCACCACAGATGGACACCGCCGCGTACGGCCCGGTACCGGTGGTGCACGCCGCCGCCAGCTACGACGCCGAGAACGGGCGGATCGCACTGTTCGTCGTGAACCGGGACCGGACCGGACCGGTGGAACTGTCCGTCGACGTGCGGTCGTTCGGACCGCTGCGGATCGACAGCCACCTCGTTCTCGCCGACTCCGACGTGCGGGCCACCAACAATCAGGCCGAGCCGCGAAGGGTGGTGCCGCGCGACGGATCCGGGTCAGGGCTGGACTCCGGAAAGCTCACCGTCACGCTACCGCCGACCTCCTGGAACGTCATCGAGCTGGCAACCGCTCCCGCTGTCTGACACGTCCGTGCCTCACACCCCCGAAGGAGCCACGAATGCCCGACGCGAACGCAAGACCCGACGCACTGTCCCGTAGACGCTTCCTCGCCCTGTCCGGTGGGGTCGGATCGGCGCTGGCGCTGGCCGCCTGCGGCGGCACCAAGACCGCGCCGGCCGGCACGCCCGCCGGCGGCAACGGTGGCGCCACCTACACCGGGCCGAAGGTCAGCATCACCTTCTGGAACGGCTTCACCGGCAGCGACGGCCAGACCGCCAAGAAGATGATCGACCAGTTCAACGCGGCAACGCCGAACATCCACGTCGACATGAACATCTACCGGTGGGAGGACTTCTTCCAGAAGCTGCCCGCCGCGGTACAGAGCGGCAACGGGCCCGACGTCGCCGCGATGCACCTCGACGACATGCCGACCCAGGCCGCGCAGAACGTCATCGTCCCGCTCGACGATGTGGCGAGCGCCCTGGGACTCAAGGAGTCGGACTTCTCACCCGCTGTGTGGAAGGGCGGCCTGTACAAGGGAAAGCGTTACGGCATCCCCATCGACGTACACAACCTCGGCCTCTTCTACAACAAGACGGTGATGCAGCAGGCCGGGCTCGACCCGAACAAGCCGCCGCAGACCAAGGACGACTACATGGCAGCGCTGGAGGCACTGAAGGGCAAGGGCATCCAGGGCTGCTGGGTTCCTCCGTTCCAGTTCACCGGCGGCTTCATGTTCGAGTCGCTGCTGTGGCAGTTCGGCGGGGACGTCTTCGACAGTGGGGTCGGCAAGGCCGCCTGGGACTCCGACGCCGGCGTCCAGGCGCTGACCTGGATGGTCGACCTCGTCAAGAAGGGGTACAGTCCGACGAACGTCGGCCAGGACGCGGACTACCTGGCGCTCAAGAACGGCAAGAACGTCTTCAACTGGCAGGGCATCTGGCAGGTCAACGAGGTCGCCGCGCTCAAGACGTTCGAGATCGGCACCGCACCGCTTCCCAAGATAGGCCCGAACGGCGGCGTCTGGGGAAACTCACACCAGTTCGTACTGCCCCGTAAAACCGGCAACGACGCCAACAAGGCCAACGCCAGCCGGTACTTCATCAGCTGGTTCACCAAGAATGCCGTCACCTGGGCCGAGAGCGCGAAGGTGCCGGCCCGCAAGGATCTGGTCGACAGCCCGCAGTTCGCGGCGATGACGGGCCTGAAGTCCTTCGGCCAGGACGTGCAGTACGTGCACTTCCCGCCGTCGGTGCCGGGCATCGGCGACGCGCTGACCGAGCTGTACACCGGGGTCAACAACGCCGTGCTGCTCAAGCAGGATCCGGCCGGCGCACTGTCGACGGCCGCGCAGCGGGCCACGAAGATCCTGCAGGACAACAGTAAGAAGTACGGAGCCTGACCGGTGGCCGTCGACACCGTCTCGACGCGTACCGCCTCGGGAGGCCACGCCACCTCCCGGGGCCGGGTCCGGCGCGCCGGTCCGCTCACCCCGTACCTGTTCCTGCTGCCGTACCTGGTGTTGTTCCTCGGCTTCGTGCTGATCCCCGCGGTCTACGGCTTCTGGGTCAGCCTGCACGACTACAACTACCTGCTGCCCGGCAAGCCCTGGGTCGGTTGGCGCAACTATGCCGACCTCTTCACCCCGGGCTCGCGCGACAGCGCCGACTTCTGGCGCGGCATGCAGGCCACCGGCATCTTCACCGTCTTGAGCGTGCCGCTGCTGGTCATCTGCCCGCTGGGCGTGGCGCTGCTGCTCAACCGCGCATTCCCCGGCCGGTCGTTCTTTCGGGCCGTGTTCTTCGCACCGTACGTGTTGGGCGTCGCCGTCGTCGGCGTGCTGTTCCGCTTCGTCCTGGACCCGAACATCGGCCTGGTGAACTTCTACCTGGGCCACGCGATCCCGTGGACGACGGACGTACCGTGGGCGTGGGTGTCGCTGGTCGGCATGACGGTGTGGTGGACGCTGGGCTTCAACGCCGTCATCTACCTGGCCGGCCTCCAGGACATCTCACCGCAGCTGTACGAGGCCGCCCGCGTCGACGGCGCCTCCAGGTGGGACGAGTTCCGCCACGTCACGCTGCCCGGCCTGCGCCCGGTCGGAATGTTCGTGCTGACCGTGACGATCCTCGCGTCGGCGAACATGTTCGGCCAGTCGTTCCTGCTCACCAAGGGCGCACCGGGCACCACCACCCGTACCGCCATCATGCTCATCGCGCAGACCGGTCTGGGCAGCAACCGCCAGGGCATGGCCGCCGCGATGAGCTACCTCCTCGCCCTCGTACTCATGGCGGTGAGCGTGCTCAACATCCGACTGATGCAGCGGAGGGACGGCTCATGACACTCGCTCGCCTCACCCCCGGCCGGGTGCTCTTCTACCTCGTCCTGCTCATCCTCACGGTCGTCTTCATCGCACCGCTGCTGTGGATGGTGAGCACCTCGTTCAAGACGAACAACGACGCGACCGCGCTGCCGCTGTCCTGGCTGCCCCGACCCTTCAGCACGGAGGCCTACCGGACCGTGCTGACCACCAGTTCGCAGACCCCGGTGCTGCGCTGGTTCCTCAACAGCCTGCTCGCCGCCGCGGCCAACTCGGTGCTGGTCGTGGCGGTGGACGCGCTGGCCGCGTACGCGCTGGCCCGGCTGCGCTTCCGCGGCCGTGGCGTGGTGTTCGGCGCGGTGGTGGGCACTCTCTTCGTGCCACCGTTCCTCTTCCTCATCCCGAACTTCCTCGTCGTCAGCCAGCTCGGGTGGCTCGACTCGCTGTGGGCGATCATCGTGCCCAGTGCCGGCGGCGCCTTCGGCGTCTTCTTCCTGCGCCAGTTCTTCCTGTCCCTGCCCGTCGAACTGGAGGAAGCGGCGCTGCTGGAGGGCGCGAACCGGTGGCAGGTCTTCACCCGGATCGTGCTGCCACTGGCGCGTCCGGCCCTCGCCACGCTGACCGTGCTGTCGTTCCTCACCAACTGGAACGACTTCATCTGGCCGATCTACGTGCTGTTCAACCCGGCGCACGAAACCCTGCCGGCCGGCCTGGCCACCCTGCAGAACGCGGCCACCACCAACTACCCGATCGCCATGGCCGGCGCGGTGGTCGCGAGCGTACCGGTCATCGCGCTCTTCATCGTCGCGCAGCGACATGTCATCCAGAGCGTCGCGCACAGCGGACTGAAGGGATAACCCGTGTTCCGAACCCGTGCAGTCGCACTCATCCTGGCCCTGATCCTGCCGGCGTCCGCTGCCTCGGCCGCGCCCCGGGACCCCGCCGCCACGTACACCAACCCGGTGTCGGTCGGCTTCGCCGACACGTTCGCCGACCCGACCGTGATCCGCGGGCAGGACGGCTTCTGGTACGCGTACGGCACCTCCGACCCGCTGCGCTCGGGCGAGGGCCGCCCGCACCGGATACCGATCGCCCGCTCGTCCGACCTGGCCAACTGGAGCTACGCCGGCGACGCGTTCACCGACGCGGGCCGGCCGGCGTACGTGGCACCGGGCAGCTCGTACTGGGCCCCCGACGTCCGCTACCTCGACGGCCGGTACGTCATGTACTACACCGTCACCGACACCACGGTCTCACCCGGCGGCGACGACTTCGCCGTCGGCGTGGCCACCTCCCCCAGCCCCACCGGGCCATGGACGCAAGGCGAGGCGCCCGTGGTGGCGCCCCGGCCCGGAGGTGGCGGCGGGTATCTGACCACGATCGACCCGGCCGAGTTCACCGACGTCGACGGCGTCCGGTACCTCTACTACGGCAGCTACTACGGCGGGATCTCGGTCACCCAACTGTCGGCCGACGGCCTGCACGCGGTCGGCGCACCGACGATGGTCGCGATCGACAACAAGTACGAAGGCTCGTACGTGGTGCGCCGCGACGGGTACTACTACCTGTTCGCCTCGTCGGCGAACTGCTGTGCCGGCCCGACCACGGGGTACGCCGTCTCGGTGGGGCGGGCCACCAACCCGCGTGGGCCGTTCGTGGACGCGAACGGGGTTTCATTGGCCGCCTCGCGGGTGGGCGGCACGCCCGTCGTCACGCAGAACGGCAACCGCTGGATCGGCCCCGGCCACACAGGACTGCTCACCGACCTGTCCGGTCAGGACTACCTGGTGTACCACGCGATCGACCGGAACAACCCGTACCTGGACCAGCCGTACGGGGTCAACCGCCGGCCGATGCTCCTCGACCGGCTGGACTGGACCAACGGTTGGCCGGCCGTACGGGCCGGGGCCGGCGCCTCGGATACGGCACAACCCGCCCCCGTCACCGGCAGCAACGAGCGCTTCGACACTCGCCCCGGCTGGTTGCCGTCGAGTTGGCGGATCGTGGACGGACACGCGAGCGGCACCGGGACGGCGCTGGCGCCTCAGCGCCTCGACGGCGACCTGCGGGTCGAGGCGGACCTACGCCCGGCGGCTGGTTCGGCCGCAGGGGTGGTCGTCGGCGGCGTGACCGCCTGGCTGGATCGAGCTGCCGGCCAACTCGTCGTCGACGCCGGCCGCGGCCGGCGGGCCAGCGCCCCACTGCCGGCCGGTCTGGACTACGGCACCTGGCACAACGTCGCCGTGGAAGTCAGGGGCGGCCAACTCACCGCCGCGTTGACCGAGGCGCGGCAGAGCGGCCCGATCGTGTCCGTCGGCCTGCGCGTGCCGTCCGGCGCTACCGACGGACGGGCCGGGATGACCGCCCGCGGTGCGGCCGACTCGGACAACCTCAGCGCTACCCGGCTCTACCGGCCGGTGACCGCTCTCGCGCCGGCACCGGGGACCGGCCGGCTGGTGTACGCCGACGAGTTCACCGGCAACACCCTCGGCGCCGGGTGGTCGTGGGTACGCCGCGACGACGCCGCACAGGTCGCCGACGGCCAGCTCAACTGGCCGGTGCAGAACGCTGACCTGACCGGCACCGGAAACACCGCCGGGGTGCTGCTACGCGACGCACCCGCGGGCGACTACACCGTCGAAACCAAGGTGACCCTCGACCTCGGGCAGGACACGGTACGCAACTACCAGCAGGCCGGGCTCGTCGCGTACGCCGGTGACGACGACTTCGCCCGACTGACGCAGGTGGCGATCTGGAACACCCGGCAGGTCGAGTACGGTCGCGAACTGCCCTACGCCGGTCGGCTGTCCTACGGCGGCACCACCGTCGGCACCCCGGCCACGACCACCTGGCTGCGGCTGGTGCACACAACGGATCCGGCCACTGGCGAGCACCGGTTGCGGGCCGCGTCGAGTACCGACGGCCAGCACTGGACGTGGAGCGGCGTGTGGACGTTCCCGGCCGCCATCGTCCCGCGCATCGGTCTCGTGGCACACGGGGGCGCCATCCCGGCGGTCACCGCCCACTTCGACTACCTGCGTGTCTACCGCCCTTAGCGCCTTCCGCGATCACGGGGTGATCGGTACAGGATCGCCTTCGGCGTCATCTCCAGCAAGCACTCGCGCAGCACCAACTGGTGCTGCGTCTTGCGCCCGACCACCGGCATCGCGAGGTCGACGACCAGGGGAATGCCCAGGGCCAGCCCGAGTTGTTCGGTGACCGCGAAGCCGGTGGTCGAGTCGAGGTTCGCCAGCGTCAACTCGCGCAGCTTGCGCCAGGCGCCGTCACTGGCTCCGCCCGCCATCGCCTCCACGTGATTGGTGATCTCACGGGCCTTCGCCAGCAGGGTGGCACTGGCGGCGCCCGTCGGGCGGCGGGTGGAGGGATCCCGGCCGAACGCCAGGTACAGCGCGTCGATCGTCCTCTCATGCTGCCTGGCCGCAACCAGCATGTCCTCGAGCCACTTACGGATGTGCGGTTCCCAGACGTCGTCGGCTCTGTCGATGGTGTCCTCGAGCATCTTGCGGAACGTCGCCTGGGACAGCGCCGTCGTCGCGAGCCACGGTTCGACCCGCTCCAACTGTCGGTTCCAGGTCCCTTCCGCAAGTTCCACCAGGAGTGGCATGCCGCTCCTCCTCACCGGCGGATGATCCGCCACAGCACGCCCGTATGGCCGTAGGACAGGTGCTTGCTCTCGTCCACCTGGGACACGCCGAAGTCGAGCACGTACAGGCTGCGCCCGTCGGGGCTGAACTTGCAGTCGACCGGGCGCTCGATGCCGCCGGTACCGTGGGTGGACGCCGGTCCCGGATGCCTGTTGTGGACGAAGTCCTCGGCCGTGCCCTTCGCCACGTCGACGGAGATCACCTTGAATCCGTGGTCCAGATCCTGGCTACGGGGCGAGTTCATCGGTGCCAACGTTCCCCACTCACACGCGAACAGCCGTCCACGGTGACCGAACGTGTCCGACCGACAGAAGTCAATCTTGGCCATGGCCGAATGAGGCTTCTCGAAGTACACCGGCGGTCCGGCCCATACCGGCGGCTCGGCGATCAGCCGCTGGGCCGGCCGGCCGCGTTCGGGCAGGTGCTTGGGGTCCCACACCGGCAGCCCGTCGGCACAGATGTCCGGGAAGCCGTACCAGTCGGGGGTGGTCACCGAGCCGTGCGGGGTCCGCGCGTTGCGGATGAGCCAGATCCGGTCCGGGTCGTTGGCGATCGCCCGGTCGCCGGTCTCCTCGAAGTCATTGTCCGAGACGTAGAGGTCACCGTCTTCGCTGAACGCCATCCCGTACGGGTTACGTACTCCCCAGGCGAGCAGTTCCATCTCGCTGCCGTCCGGCTGTGACCGCCACACACCGGTGCTGCACTTCAGCGCTCCCTTCACCACCTCCCCCGGCTTGGCTGCCACCCCGAACGGCTTGAACGCACCCGTCTTGACGATGTACGGGTACGGCGCGGTGGGATCGTGGGTGTCGACGTTGTTTCCGGTCAGGACGACATCCTGACCGGGTACGTCATGGGTCTCCGGATGCCGGGCGAAGTCGACGGTGTAACCCTGCGGCAGCACCACCCCGTTCTGCGACACCGAGCCCTGTGCGAAGTACATCAGCCCGTCCGGCCCGAATACCGGCCCACCCGGCTCGTGCCAGCCGCCGTCGGGCAGCCCGTCGACGACCCCGGTGCGCTCGCCGGTGAACCGGCCGTAGCGGACGATGCGGGAGTGGTAGCCGCCCTTGTCGGCGACGTACACGTAGCCACCGTGGACGACGACACCGCGCGGGCCGCCCAAGGGCTCCTCTCCGAAGACTTCGAGGTTGCCCTCCGGGTCCAGCCGGAGTATCCGCGCCGGCAGGTACGGCCGGGTCGGCCAGGTGCTACCCCCTTCGAGCAGATAGAGCGTGCCGTCGTCGGCGAACCCCATCCCGGTCGGCAGCGACAACCCGACCAGCACGACCTCCACGTCGTAGCCGTCGGGCACCACCACGTCAGCCGGGTCGACCCGCGGCCGGGCAGGCGTCGGAAGCCGTCGCAGCGTCTGCGTCTGGACGGACACGGTCGGGAGCGTCATGGATGCATCCCCTCGGGGCTCACCGGCCTATCCGAACGGCATGAGTGCCCGAGCGGCGCGGGCTCCGACTCCACGGACCATCCCTTGGGGCTTCTCCAGTTCGTGCGCTATGGCACTCACGACGATGAGCGTGCCGGTGAGGGCGGGAACCGTCCACTGCGCGAGGCGTTGCCGCCGCTGGGCCGTACGCACATCTTCAGGAACGTCACGGCCCGGCTCCGTCACGCCCTCGACCGGCGCCTCGCGAGCCTTCTCCATCTTCATACCGAGCCAGCGGCTGTAACCGGTCGCAGCCAGCGCGGCGAGAGTGAGGCAGGTCTTGAGGTTCTTCAGCGGGGGACCTTCCTCGTCGTCGTCCGGCCGGCGCTCGGACATCCTCATGCCCGCACCCCCGATGAGGTGCGCTCCGATCGCTGCCGCGTTGATCGGCGTCCACCGGTCCCAACCGATCGAGGAGATACGCAGACGCTCGCGGGGATCCCTGATCTCGGAGGCCGCGCCGTTGAGACCCACCACCCCCATCAGCGACCCGCCGAACCATGCGGCGAGGCCGACGTCGTGCATCGCTTTCAAAATCGGGTCGCGTTCAGTCACGTTCGGCTCCTTACCGAGCTGACGTATGACAAAGGTGACGTATGACAGAGGCGACGCATTACGCCGCTGACGCCCTTTCCCGAACGAACGTCGGCCCGCTACCCGGCCGCGGGACCCCTACACCTGATCCCGGCGCCCCGGCCGAGGCTGCGGCTGAAACCACCCGTGGGTGCCTTGTGACGCTTCCCACGTGGGGATCGGTGCATAGACGGACGTCCGGCTGGGTACGGATGGGCTGTGTTATGCGTAGGTGACCTGCTCGGCGACCGCTACCGCTTGGACGAACCCATCGCCGACGGCGGAATGGGTGAGGTGTGGCGAGCCACCGACGTCTCGCTCGGTCGCACCGTGGCGGTGAAGGTGGTGCGCCCGGCCCTGTCGACGGATCCGGGCTTCGACGCCAGGTTCCGCGCGGAGGCCCGGATGATGGCCGCCCTCACCCACCCCAACGTCGTCAACGTCTACGACTACGGCCGTAGCCCTCTCGGCACCGGCGGTAGTGTCGCGTTCCTGGTCATGGCGTACGTGGACGGCGAGCCGCTGTCGCGCCGGATCACCGATGCGGGGCGGCTGTCCATCGCCGAGACGATGTCCATCGTCGCCCAGGCCGCCGATGCGCTGCACGCCGCGCATATGCACGGAATCGTCCACCGCGACGTCAAGCCGGCCAACCTGCTGGTCCAGCCGAACGGTGCGGTGAAACTCGTCGACTTCGGAGTGGCCCGCTCACCGAGCGTAACCCAGATCACCACCGCCAACGCCATCCTCGGCACGGCCATGTACATGGCGCCCGAGCAGGCCTCGGGCCGCCCGGTCTCGCCCGCCACCGACATCTACGCCCTCGGCGCGGTGGCCTACCACTGCCTGGCCGGTCACCCACCGTTCGTCGGTGACGGTCCGCTGGAGATCGCCCTGCGGCACGTGTCCGACGAACCGCCGCCGTTGCCGGCCGACGTACCGCCCGCGGCCCAGGTGATGGTCGCCCGGGCGCTGGCCAAGGACCCGGCGGACCGGTATCCCACCGCCGCCGCGTTCGCCGCCACCGCCCGCGCCGTCAGAATCGGTCGCGGCGTGGTTCAGTCCCTCGTGGCGACGCCGTTCGCGGGGGCGCCGGCCACCGGTGCGGTCCGGGCCGCCGGGCCGGACGCTCCGACCTCGCCGGAGATGCCGGTGCTGCTCGGCCCACCGCCGCGCGGACCCCGCAGCGGTCCGCGA
The DNA here is from genome assembly GCA_025965915.1 of Dactylosporangium sp. Taxonomy (GTDB): domain Bacteria; phylum Actinomycetota; class Actinomycetes; order Mycobacteriales; family Micromonosporaceae; genus Planosporangium. Next base: position 24,316 of record JAOPWA010000276.1, read on the forward strand.
ATGGCCGCCGTGATCGGTGTCGCGGGCGTGGCAGTCGCCGTACTGCTCGGCCTTGCCACTCTCGGGGGCCTGATGGGCTCCGCGCGACCGGCCGGCACCCGCCCGGCCGAGAGGTCGGAGCGGACGGGGGCTCCCATCGCTCCTGCGGCGAACCCCTCGAGAGCCACCCCCGGATCGTCCAAACAGGCCGGCACCGGCCCGGCGCTACCTTTGCGGGTCAGCGTCCCGGCTTCCGCACCGCCACCGGCGCCGGCAACCACCCCCGCCGCGTCCCCCAGGCCGACCCCGTCCGCCGGGCCAACCGGCATCGGTGGGCCTTCCTCGGCCCCCTCCCCCCAGCCGACCGCCAGCCCGACCGCCACGGCGGGCCCCGCTGCCAGTAGCCCGCCGGGCAACGGGTGACGCCGGACGATCAGATCCGGCGGTCGGATGGCAGACCGGTGCATTTGCCCGGCTTAGGCGCGGACAAGGCGAATTGACCAACTCATGCCAGGGCCCCCCACGGGTTGGTAGCGCATCGATAGAGTGAGGTAACCGACTGTCGATCCTTCATGCCAGGAGGTGACAGCGATCCTCGAACTGCGCGATCTCGTGGTCCCCGTCGCAACCGGCAACGGTCGAGCCCGGGTGTCACTGGCCCGCGACCATGCCGCCTTCACCGTCGTACAGGTCGATCCCGAAACCACTACGGCGCTGGCCCGCGCGGTAGTCGGGCTCGTCCGGCCACTGTCGGGTCGGGTCCTGGTCGGCGGCCGCGACGTCACCGACCTCCCACCCGGATCACGACAGATCGGGTACGTGCCGTCCGGCGCTGCCCTGCTGCCGCATCTGACCGTGCGGCAGAACATCGAGTACCTGCTGTGGCGCCGGGAGACGGTACGCGACCTCGTCCGCAGTTGGGAGACGGCCCTGATCCGTCAACTCCAACTGGGTCCGGTCCTCGACCTGCGCCCGCATGAGATCAACGACGAGCAGCGACTGCGCGCCGCGCTCGCCCGCGCCGTGGTGTCACTGCCCGAGGTGCTGGTGTTCGACCTACCAGACGCCGCTGCGACGGAGTCTCTGCGCGACCTGCTGACGCGGGTGGAGACGCCGGTGACGGCAGGACCGTGCACAGTGGTCTTCGCCGGCAGCGACGCCCCGGTCGTCACCGCCGGCCGGGTCGTTCAGGCCGTGTCGATGGTCGAGCCGTGACGGGCCCGGCGGTCAGCCGACGAGCGGTGCTGGGCGCGGCGGTCGGTGCCACGATCGCCGGATGCGCCGGGCCCGGGCGGCCGATCCAGGTGGCGGTGGTGTGGAGCGGCGACGAGTTGAGCAAGTTCCTCAAGGTGGTGGGCCCGTATCACAAGCCCGTCGAGGTGATCAGCGTGCGAAACGACATGCACGCCTTCCTCCGTGCCCGGGCCAACACCGCCAGCCAACCCGACATCGCGATCTTCCCGCAGATCGGGTCGATTGCCGACTATCACCGCCGCGGCTGGCTCGTCCCGATGAAGTCCGGCGTGTCGGACCGGTTCGACGAGCCCTGGAACGATCCGCTCCGCATTCGCGGAGTCCCCTACGGCGCTTGGGTCAAGGCGGCGCACAAGTCACTGTTCTGGCATCGGCCCGGCACGCTGGCCGAGCAGGACATACCAAAGACCTGGGGCCAGCTCGTCGAACTGGTGCGCCAGCTTGCCCGCTCCCGCCGTCCCGCTCCGCTGGCGATCGGCGCCGCCGACGGCTGGGTACTTACCGACTGGTTCGAAAACGTGCTCGCCTCCGTCACCACCCACGAGGCGTACAAGAGCCTGATAACAGGCGAGGCGCGCTGGGACTGGTCGACGGGGGTCCGCACCGCGCTTGAGCGCCTCGCCGAGTTGTGGAGCGTGCCCGGCGCGTTTCCCGACGGCGGCCGGCGGGCGCTGCTGACCCAACACGAGGAGTCGGTGCTCCAGGTGTTTGCCGAGCCCCGGGCGACGATGGTGTTCGAGGGCGACTTCGTCACCTCGGTCGCCAGCACGTTCCAGCCCACGGGAGCACCACCTCCGTCCTGGTTCCGGTTCCCGCCCGTGGCCGGCGACCAGCGCCTACTGGTGGCCGGCGACGCCGCGGTGGTCTTGAAGGGCTCGAGGGACGGCCCTGACCTGGTGGACTGGCTGACCGGCGAGGAGCCGTTCAAACGGTGGATCCAGAACGGCGGCGGTTACCTGTCGCCCAACTTGACGATTCCTCGAGAGGCCTTCGGCCAGGGTGTTGTCCGCGACCTGTCCGACCAGTTACGGACGGCCACCCACAGCCTGCGCATCGACCTGTCCGACCAGTTACCCGGCTCTTTCGGCGGCCCGGACGGACTCGGAATCTGGAAGGTACTGCAGGACTTCTTCGCCGACGTCACCGTCAGAGGGGCCACCATCAACGCGGCCGTCCGCGATGCGCGCCAGCGGCTGCAGCGCGCGGCCGAGCAGGCCCAACGGGAGGCGGTGTCGTGACCGCCGAGGGGAGCGCCCCGCCTCACGACGCCCGGCTGCTCGGTGAGGTCGTCGTCATCGACGACGTCGGACCGGGCCGCCGGAGCCGCGCGTACCCCAGTGGTGGTTTCGCGGCCCTGCTGTTGGCTCCCGCCGCGCTGCTGCTCGGGGCCGTCCTGCTGTGGCCGGTCACGCGCACCGTGCAGGCGAGCGTGACCGAACAGGGCGGGCGACACCTCGGGCTGAGCCACTTCTACACCGCGTTGAAGGCCGACGGCACGGTGCAGGTGCTCGGTCGGACCCTGCTGTGGGCGGCGGTGATCCCGACCGTGGTGATCCTGCTCGGCTACCTGCTCGCGGCCTCCTCCCGCCGTCCCCGTCGAGGCGTCGAAACCCTCGTGCTCGTCGCTCCGATCGCGTTGCCACTCGTCGTCACCGGCGTGATGTTCCGCATCTTCTTCGACCCCGATCCACGGCGCGGTGCCGGCACCCGAGTGTTGACCGCGGCGGCTTTCGGCGTACCGGCCGTCGACGTACCCCACTGGCTGGGGCCGGAGCTGATCACGGTCGCGCTGATGTCGGCGTTCGTGTGGGCCTGGATCGGGCTGCCCATCGTCATCTTCCGGGCCGCGCTGAACGCCATCCCCGACGACCTCGCCGATGCGGTGCGCGCCAACGGCGGCACCCGTCTCGACGTCTTCCGCGACGCCCTGTGGCGCCCGTTGCTACGTCGGACCACCACCATCGTCTTCGTGCTGGTGGCGCTCGGCACTGCCCGTGCGTTCGACCTGATCCTGATCATGGCACCGGGCTCGCGCCTGGACGAGGCGTCCAACCTCGCGGTCCGGGTCTGGCAGACGTCCGGCAGCATCACCTCCGGCCCGACCTCGGCGCTCAACGTGCTCTGGCTGGCGGCGGTCGGCGTCGGCGTGATCGCGGTCGCGCTGGGCAGCCGCCAGGCCTGGCCGCCACCACGGCCGCCCGCCCA
>JAOPWA010000294.1 GCA_025965915.1 Dactylosporangium sp.
CCCGGCCGCCGTGAGGTCGACGGCGTGATGCTGCTGCGGCCCCTGCTCGACGTGGCGCGGGCGGACACGGCCGCGGCGTGCGAGGCGCTCGGGCTTGAGCCGTGGCGGGACCCCCACAACACCGACCCGTCATACGCCCGGTCCCGGGTACGGGCGCTGATGCCGGCGCTCTCGGAGGCGCTCGGCCCCGGGCTGGTGGGCAATCTCGCCCGTGCCGCCGCGCTCGCCGCGGCGGATACCGAGGTGCTGGACGCGCTCGCCGTCACCGCGGGCGCGGATGCCGCCGACGGTAGGGGCGGCCTGCGGGTACGTGTCCTCGCCGAACTGCCTGCCGCCCTGCGTACCCGGGTCCTCCATGCCTGGGCCCGTGAGCTGGGGGCGAGCGGGTCGGCACTGTCGGCCCGCCACGTCGACGCGCTCGACGCGCTCGTCAGCCGATGGCACGGTCAGGGTCCGGTGGCACTACCCGGCGGCCTACAGGTGGGCAGGCGTTCCGGGCACCTGACGCTGTTGCCCGGTTAGGGTGCAGGCATGCCTTTGCCGTATCAGGGTCGCAAGCCGGTGTACGCGCCGCGGGGCGCCGTGGCCACCAGCCAGCCGCTCGCCGCTGCCGCGGGCCTCGAAGTGCTGCGCCGCGGTGGCAACGCCGTCGACGCGGCGATCGCGACGGCCGCCGCGCTGACCGTCGTGCAGCCCGGCTCCAACGACATCGGCGGCGACCTGTTCGCTCTGGTGTGGGACGGGCAGGCGCTGCACGGGCTGAACGCGTCCGGCCGGTCACCGGCCGCGTTCACCCCGGAACTGGTACGCGAGCGGGGCGCCGGCTCGCCCGTGTCCCCGGCGCTCGGGGGTGCCCAGGCTGACGCCGTCGAGGTCGTACCGGACCGGGGTTGGCTGCCGGTGACCGTGCCCGGTGCACCGGCCGGCTGGCGTGACCTGCACGAACGGTTCGGCACGCGGCCGTTCGCCGACCTGTTCTCCGACGCGATCGGGTACGCCGAGCGCGGGTACCCGGTCTCCCCGACTGTGGCCGGCGGCTGGGACCGGGCGGTCCGACTCCTGCACGCCAACCTGCGTGGGCCTGAGTTCGATGAGTGGTCGCGGGTGTTCGCGCCGGGCGGGCGGGCGCCGGCTGCCGGGGAGCGATGGCGCAACCCGGACGCCGCCCGGACGCTGCGGCTGATCGCGGACAGCCGCGCGGAGGCGTTCTACCGGGGTGAGATCGCGGCGGCAATCGCGAAGTTCGCGGCGGAGACCGGGGGCCTGCTCGCGGCCGAAGACCTCGACAAACACACCTCGACCTGGGTGGAACCGATCTCGGCGAGTTACCGGGGCTACGAGGTGTGGGAGATCCCACCCAATGGGCAGGGCATCGCGGCGCTGCTCGCGCTCAACGTGCTCGAAGGGTACGACCTGGCGGGCGCTCCGCTCGAAGAACGGCTGCACTGGCAGATCGAGGCGATGAAGCTCGGCTTCGCCGACGCGCACGCCTTCGTCGCGGACCCGGAAGTCGCGCCCGCGCCGGTCGGCGCGCTACTCGACAAGGAGTACTCCGCCCGGCGCCGGGCGCTGATCACCGACCGCGCGATGCTGCCGGCACCCGGCGATCCGCTGCGGGGCGGCACCGTCTACCTGTGTACGGCCGACTCCGACGGGATGATGGTCAGCCTCATCCAGTCCAACTACATGGGCTTCGGCTCACACGTCGTCGTGCCCGGCACCGGGTTCAACCTGCAGAACCGGGGCGCCGGATTTTCGCTGACGGCAGGCCACCCGAACGTCGTGGCGCCCGGTAAGCGACCGTTCCACACGATCATTCCGGGGTTCCTCACCCAGGAGGGCGCGCCGGTTGGCCCGTTCGGGGTGATGGGCGGTCACATGCAGCCGCAGGGGCACGTACAGGTGGTGCTGTCAACCGTCGACGACGGTCTGGATCCGCAAGCGGCCCTCGACCGGCCCCGCTGGTACTGGCATGCGGGCACCGAGGTGCGCGTCGAGCCCGGCATGGTGGCCGACGACGAGGGCCGGGCCGCGGTCGAGGGGCTGCGCCGGCGCGGTCACGACGTGACCGTCACGGACCCGGGCGGCTTCGGGTTCGGCCAGGCGATCTGGCGGCTGGCCGATGGGGCCGGCTACGTGGCCGGAAGTGAGCCCCGAGCCGACGGCGGCGCCGTCGGGTACTAGGCGCCGTCGGGTACTGGGAGCCGTCGGGTACTGGGAGCCGTCGGTATTAGGCGGCCCGGTCGCGGAACGTGGCCCGGTATGACTGGGGCGTCGCGCCCACCCGCTTGGTGAAGTGGTGGCGCAGCATCGCCGCGGTGCTGAAGCCGGCCCGGGCGGCGACCGCGTCGATCCCGAGGTCGGTGTCCTCCAGCAGTCGGCGTGCGAGCAGCACCCGCTGGATGGTCAGCCAGTCGTGGGGTGTCGCGCCTGTTTCGGCCCGAAACCGTCGGGCGAACGTACGCGCCGACATGTGTGAGCGGATGGCCAGCGACTCGACCGTGTGGTCGGTGTCGAGCGTCGTGATCAGCCAGGACAGCAGTGGTTCCAGGGTCGGGGCGTCGGCGGTACGCGGCAGCGGCGCCTCCACGTACTGCGCCTGCCCGCCGTCGCGGTGCGGCGGCACGACCATCCGCCTGGCCAGCGCCGTGGCGACGGCGGAACCATGTTCGCGGCGAACCAGGTGTAGGCACAGGTCGATGCCGGCGGCGCTGCCGGCACTGGTCGCGATGTTGTCGTCGGCCACGTAGAGCACGTCCGGGTCGACCTGCACCTTCGGGTACCGCCGGGCCAGATCGTCCGCGTACTTCCAGTGGGTGGTGGCGCGCCGCCCGTCCAGCAGTCCCGCGTCGGCGAGCAGGAACGCGCCGGAGCAGACCGACATCACATACGCGCCACGGTCGGCCGCCCGGCGCAGTGCGGCCCTCACCTCGGCCGGGGCGGGGCCGACCGAACAGGCGGGCACGACGACCAGGTCGGCCTGGTCCACCGGCGCGAGGTCGGCGGTGGGGGTCAGCAGCCACCCCGACTTCGTGCGCACCGGCCGGCCGCCCGGAGAGCAGGTGTCGAACTCGTAGCCGGGGAAGCCGTCGTCGGTCCGGTCGGTGCCGAACACCTCGCAGACCACGCCCAGTTCGAACGGCGCGACGCCGTCCAGCACGATGACCGCGACCCGTTTCAGCATGCGGCGAGCGTACCGCAAACGTGGCAGGAATTCGATGCACCATGGCATTCCTGCCACTGTTTGCCGTCAAGGCTGTCGGAGACGCTTTGGTCAACCCCGGTGCGCACCGGCCAGGACCACGACTCGAAGGTGTTGGCCACCATGGCTCTGCTCGTACTCTTTCTCTTTCTCGTCCTGCTCACCGTGGCCTCGGCCGCGGGGTTGACCGTCGACAGCCGTGACGGCGCCGACTGGACCGCGACGGTCGACGGCCAGCGTCAATCACGCAGCGTTCGTAGGCGTGCCTCTATGTGACGGCTTGCATCGCCGATGTGATCAGGTCCCTTCGCGCGGTACCCCCGGTTCGGCCGCGGCAACGGCATGGGGCAGGCTGATCGCTATGGCCGAGGGCAACTGGCACGCCGCCGATATCGACCGGGTGATCGTCGGTGAGGATCAGATCCGGGACAAGATCGACGAACTGGCCAAACAGGTGGCCACCGATTACGGGTCAGCCGAGTCCGTGCTGCTAGTGGGGGTTCTGAAGGGCGCCGTGATGTTCATGGCCGACTTCGCCCGTGCGTTGGGGCGGTACGGACCACCGGTGGAGATGGAGTTCATGGCCGTGTCGTCGTACGGTCAGGGCACGACGTCGTCTGGGGTGGTCCGCATCCTCAAGGACCTCGACA
>JAOPWA010000324.1 GCA_025965915.1 Dactylosporangium sp.
CTCGCCGCCGAGGCCATCCGGCTCACCCGGCAGCTCGCGGCCCAGGTCGGCCACCCCGAGGTGGCGGGGCTGCTCGCCCTCATGCTGCTCCACCACGCCCGGCGCGCCGCCCGGACCGCGCCCGACGGCAGCCTGGTGCCGCTCGCCGAGCAGGACCGCGGCCGGTGGGACACTAAGTCGATCGCCGAGGGCGTCGAGATCCTGCAGGCGGCCCTCGCCCGCGACCGGCTGGGCGAGTTCCAGGCCCAGGCCGCCATCGCGGCACTCCACGCTGACGCGCCCACCGCCGAGGAGACTGACTGGGTGCAGATCGTCGAGTGGTACGACGAGCTCGCGCGCCTGACCGACAGTCCGGTCGTCCGGCTCAACCGCGCGGTGGCCGTCGGCGAGGCCGACGGACCGCGCGCCGGCCTGGCGGCGCTCGTGGCGCTGGACAACTCACTGCCCCGCCGCGCCGCGGTGGCGGCGTACCTCCACGAGCGCGACGGCGACCTGGCGACGGCGGCACGGCTGTACGCCGAGGCGGCCCAAAAGGCACCCAACCTCGCCGAGCGCGACCACCTAACGCGCCAGGCCGCCCGGCTCAACGCCCGCCGGTGTCGCTGACGGGTCGCGCTCGGATTTTCCCGCAGCACTTGGAGCGGCCCCGTGGCCAGAGCGGTCGCCTCAAAGTGAGTAGGCGGGTCGAGACCAGCTGCACGACGCGTTGCCGGCGGGGAAGCTTTGCGGCGACGACAGGCGTGCTGGAGGCGTGGTGTCTCAATAGACCTGCCCGGTGAAGGTGACCTATCTGCGACGGTTCGGCTGCCCGAAAAGCGGCACACCCAGGCTCATCTACGAAGAGCTGGCGGTCGCTCGCCGACATCGTTGCTCCTTTGTCCACCTGAGGTCGTGGGTTAGAGCGGGCGCGCGGCGGTGCGGGTGACTGCGGCCCGCGATCGCGGACCGGATCTCGACCACCGCCTCCCCGCACCTGCTCGTAGATCGCGCTCGCCTCCTGCTCTGCCGGGTACCGCTGCTCCGCGTTCGCCGCGCAACCAGCTCGCCGAGCGCGTTGGCCACCGTTACCAGCGTCAGGTACGTCTCGGCGTCTACGACCGGCGGCACCGGCTCCGGCCGGTCCAACCGCTCCCCGGAGGGCAAGCTGAGCAGCTCGTTAACGGTCACCAGCACTCCTCCAACCACCGGCTGCCAGCCTCCCCGGCGTCGGCTACTTCCGCTGCGCTATCTGGATCAGGTTCCCGCAGGTGTCGTCGAACACCGCCGTGGTCACCGGTCCCATCTCGGCGGGCTGCTGCGTGAACCGCACGCCGAGCCGCTCCAGCCGGGCAAACTCGGCGGCGACGTCGTCCACGGCGAAGGACGTGTAGGGGATGCCGTCGCTGACCAGCGCCTCCTTGAACACCTTGGCAGCGGGGTGGGCATCGGGTTCGAGCACCAGTTCAGTGCCATCCGGATCGTCGGGCGAGACGACGGTCAGCCAGCGGTGCTCGCCCAGCGGTACCTCTGTCTTCTTCTCGAAGCCCAGCACGTCCGTGTAGAAGCGCAGCGCCTTGTCCTGGTGATCGACCAGGACGCTAGTCAGGTTGATTCTCATCGGGTCTCCTGTGCGGGTCGGGCCTGAGCCATCGGTCGGCGATGTGCTCCAGCGGCCGTTTGTCTAGGTGGTGGAACTTGTAGCGACCTTCCCGGCGGGTGACGATCAGGCCGGCGGCTTCCAATACGTCGAGGTGCTGGGAGATCGCCTGGCGTGACGAGGTGAGCCGGTGCTTCATGGCCAGCCGTGAACAGATCTCGAACAGGGTCTGGCCATCACGTCCGGCCAGCTCGTCGAGGATCTTCCGGCGCGTGGGGTCGGCCAAGGCCTGGTACACGTCACCCACGACGGCGAGTATATGCAAGCCACTACTTGCCTGTCGATATTCCAGGGCCGAAGCGTCCTGTACCGGAGCTGAGCACTACCTCCTGTTGCTCGCCATCGCGACCGCGACGCGCCCGCAAGGTAGGTCCGGACTCCGCAAGATCATCCGAGGAGTTGGTCCGGACTCCGAAGCGTTCGAGCGGACAGGACACAAGTGGATGTCGCGTCCAGGTGAATCTTGCGGATGATCAAGGGCTGACCAGCGACCCGCAAAGTAGGTCCGGATACCGGCGGACCAAAGTGTCCGGATCTACTCTGCGGTTTCCGGTCGAGGCTCGATCGAAGCGGGGCGTGCGAGGCTCGATCGAAGCGGGGCGTGCTAGCGCAGGCGTCGGGCGCGCAACACCACATCGTGGGTGTGGTGTGCCCCGGCGCCTGTCGTCGTATCACGAGGTCGCCTCTCGTCAAGCTCGACCTGCCAGTCCTGGCCGAGCAGGGCTGCGACGTCGGCCGGGCTGACGTAGTCGGCCGGGTCGAACCCGTGGGCCTTGGCCTGCTCGCTGTCGACGTCGGCGTGGTGAACGACTAGCAAGACACCGCCGGGTGCGACAGCGGCCATCAGCACGCCCTCGGCCGCGTTGGTCGGAGTTCGTTGCAGCGCGGGGTACAGGGCGGATACCAGATCGAACGTGCCTGCCTGAACCGGCGCTCCCACCAGGGTGCTGCGCATCCACCGCACCTCGATCTCCGCATCACGCGCATGACGCGTAGCGCGCTCCAACGCCACCTGCGATACGTCCAACGCTGTCACGTCCCAACCGTGCCCGGCGAGCCAAACCGCATCCGCGCCCTCGCCGCACCCGACGTCCAAAGCCCGACCCGGCGTGAGTCCGACCACCTCGGCCACCAACGCCGTGTTAGGCAGCCCACTCCACACCTGCTCGGCGCTCGCGTACCGCGCCTCCCACTCCGCAACGCCGTCCATGCCCGCACCGGTAGCATCAGCTATCCGCTGGTCGCGGTCCGCCGCGCCACGGTTCGGGTTGGGGTCCGGCGATCCGTGTGTCATTGCTACACCATCGCCCAACTTCACCGACCACACAAATGATGTTGCCAATCCAGCAAACGTTCGCGCCCAGCGCAGCGCCTTTGGCGACCTAGCACCGAGCACGGTGACCCGTTTCGGATCATCATCGCGACCAAACGCTGACCGCCACGCAAGGTAAGTCCGGACTCCGCAAGATCATCCGCAAGGTGATCCCGGACTCCGCAAGGTTCGCCCGGACGCGACAGTGGACAGTACGGCGAAGGTACGACGCAGCCCCGCGTGCTTGGAGCAAGATATGGCCATTGCTTATCAAATCCCGGACCGAGCGCGGTCCGGGATTTGGCAACGGCCAGCCGGCGAAGCCGGAAACCCGCCGCCAGGCGGCGGGTGGTAACGCCGACGCTCACGCCGCCGGTAACCCCTCCACGTGATCGTGGTGGCGATGACAGGCGATCAGGCAGCGGTGGTCCGAGACGTCGACGTCTCGGCCCGCCATCGTGAGCACCATCGGCCCGGCCGCCCGCACGCGCTGTTGGTGAGGCTGTCGCAGGAGGAGAAGCGTCTCGTCGATGCCGCCGCCGAGCAGGCCCGGCTGACGCCGACCGGCTTCGCTGCCAAGGCCGCGGTGACGGCGGCCGGTGCGGCTGGCGGGCCCGCGGTTGCGAGCGGCGACTTGCGGGAGCTGCAGCGCGAACTGTTCGCCGCGCCGCGGGCAGTCAACATGTTCGGCTCGAACGTCAACCAAGCGGCGGCCGCGTACAACGCCACCGGCCAGTTGCCGGAATGGGCCAATCAGGCGGTGCGACCGTGCGCCGCCGCGGTGGCGCGGTGGCGCGGCTGGACAACGCGATGCCAGACGACACACGTACCGGTGATGTGGACGAGTATCAGCACGGCCAGGACCACGGTCGCGTCTATACCGACGTCGCCGACGGCGATCTGGCCGCAGCCGGCGCCCGGCAACGGTCCCTGATGAGTCAAGCGTTCCCGCCGTTGACCGGCGTCGGGAAGATGCCGGCCCATGTGGCGAACAAGCGGCCCGCCAACGCGATGCCGAGCCAGCGTCAGGGGAGGACCCGATGAGCGCGACCGTGACCACCAACGGCCGGCGCAGGTCCGAGTCGCCGTCGCCAGCCGAGACCGCCGCCCGGGTGGAGGAGCTGGCCACGCTCGTCGACGAGCTCGCCCAGGCCGTGGCCGAACGCGCCGCCGCCGGCGGTGGGCACGACGGCGGACAGCCGCCGCTGTACACCAACGTCGAGGACTGGGTCCGGGAGTATCTGCTGGTCAACTTCTCCCGGCCGTTCGGTGAGGTCGGCGGGCAGCGCTGGTGCTGGTGCGAGCAGTGGTGGCGGCATAACGAGGCCGTCACCGCGCTGACCGCGCTGTGGTACGCGTGGGAGCACGCCCGGCTGGAACCGACCGGGATGTTGGGGTGGCTGCGGGAGCAGCACTACCACCTGGGCGTGATCTGTTCGGCTGACGGGCCGTTCCGGCAGTGCGCGCAGACCGACGGTGACCGTGCGGCCAAGCACACCGGCGACACGTTCGCCGACGTCGTGCCAGCGCCCGAGGACTGGTGGAACTGGTGGGGCGACGACGAGTAGCCGCCGGTCAGCGGTCGTCACTGGGGGTCTGGTTGTGACGGTCGTAGCCGGCTCTAGCAGACCGGCTATAACCGGCTCCACTTTAGACAGCAGTCAGGGCTGCCTTCGATAACGGTGAGTGATGGCAGTCAGCAATCGCAGCCTGCGTCGGCAGCACCCGCCCCAGGTTCGGAGTCGTCCTCTTCTGTCGACGAGCGTGCTGTTCGGCCGGTCGGGATCATCCGGTGGTCACCGCGGTGATGAACCAGTGTCCGGCGGGAAGTCGGTAGCCGGTCCCTGGCTGGCGGAACCGTTCGAGCAGCCGCGCCGCCCCCGATCGGGCTGATGCTTGCCCTGTCGGCGAGGTATTCCGGTACGCCGCGCCGGCGGGGCCCAGCTCGATGAGCCATTCGGCTACGGCGTCGGGTTCGTCGGGGGCGTGCAGGGTGACGTCGTGTGGCTGGATCGTGATGGCCTCGAAGCCGGCGGTGGTCAGGATGCGCGTGACCCGTGCTGGTTCGGCGAAGGAGAACGGGCCGGGCTCGTCACCGAGTGGCAGGGGTGGAAGCACCCCGACATGTGGTGCGGCGCCGAGCATCGCCGCGGGTAGCCACGGATTGACGCTGCCATCGCGGAAGACGGTCGCGGCGAGGCGACCGCCCGGGCGTAGCGACCGCCGGATCGTGGCGCACCCAGCGACCGGGTCGGCCAGCAGCATCAGCGTCATGCGCGAGTACACCGCGTCGAACGGTGCTCCTGGCACGACACCGAGGGTCTCGATGTCGGCCGCCACGAACCGGATGCCGGGGTACCGGTCGTCCGGGAACCGCTCGCGGGCGGCGGCCACCATCAGTTCGGCGAGGTCCAGACCGACCGCCGCGCCACCCGGCGCGACTGCTGCTGCCAGCTCAGCCGTGGTGCCGCCGCAGCCGCAGCCGACGTCGAGGATCCGTTCGCCGGACTGTGGGCGCAGCCAGTCCATTGCCGCCGCACCCAGCGGTCGGCCGACGGTGTCCTGCCGGTCGGCGTGGCGGATCCACCCGGGCGCGGCCTGAGCCCAGAACTCCGCGTTGCGGGCTCGCAAGATGGCCGTGTCGGCCATCAGAACGGCATTTCGCTGCCGCTGACGATCACCGAGCGGAACCCGGCGGCCTTGCCCGGGTCGAACCCCTCATCCTGGGCGGCCAGGCCGGCCGCACGGACCAGCCGCTCGGACTGGAATCGGCGGAACGCCTCCTCATTTTCCCAGATGTTGATGATCCGCCAACCGTCCTCGGTCGGGCCGGCGACATGGGCGAGCAAGCCGGCCGGGCGATCCGGGCCGAGGTGCTTCTCCACCGTCCGGTATTCGTCTTCGCTGACTCCGGGCATCTCTTGCAGCACTCCGAACGGCATCTTGATCACTCCTCGGTAGAGTAAAGCTCTATCGAATAGAGCATTACACTTCGGCTGTGGCTGTCAAGAGGCGGTACGAGTCGACACGGCGACAGGAGCAGGCCCGCCAAACCCGGCGGGCGATCCTCGACGCCGCCGGCAAGCTGTTCGTCGACCCCGGCTACGCGGCCACGCCGCTGACCGCCGTCGCCGCCGAGGCCGGCGTCGCGATCCAGACGGTGTACGCGGTGTTCGGCAGTAAGCGCCAACTGCTGTCCGAGCTGGTCGACGTCAGCGTCGCCGGCGATGACGAGCCGGTGGCCCTGCCCGACCGGCCCTTCGTCGCCGATATCCGCGCGCTCGCCGATCCCCGCGCCAAACTCACACGCTTCGCTCGGCACCTCACCGAGACCCATGCCCGCCAGGCCGACGTGATGATCGCGCTGGCAGGCGCGGCCACCGCGGACCCGGACGCTGCCGAGATCTGGCGCAAGAACGTCGAGGAGCGCCGACAAGGCATGGCCGTTTTCGCCGCAGATCTCGCCGCCACCGGTCGCCTGCGCCCCGAGCAGGACGTCGACCGGGTCGCCGACATCCTCTGGCTCGCCATGGACGTCCGCAACTACGACTGGCTCGTACGCCAACGCGACTGGTCGCTCGAGCAGTACCAACGGTGGTACGTCGACACCGTGGCCGCCGCGATCCTCACCGCTTCGCAGTAGCGGAAGCTAACGGTCGTGCCGCGATGACCACCGCGAGGCACTTATTTGCCGCGAGTCGCGCGGCCTACCGCACCGACTCAGTAGTGACCGATCGGGAGGGCGGGATCAGCGATACTGGGCGACGACGTCAATGGTGCCGACGATGTTGGCGTTGAGCTCACCGATGTCCTCTGCCGGGATCCAAGTACTCCAGGATGGTTTGCCCGCCGACCTGGTGGACCTCGTAGCGGTCCAGACCGGTCGGGCGCCACAGCGTCACCGTTGCCGCGTCGTCGTTCATCGATCCATGATCGACGGTGGCCACATGGCGCGCCACCTGTTTGCCGACCGCACCATGTCCGCACCCATCCTCATCTGTCGCTGAGCGATCGCTGCTGGAACGACCGGATCTGCCGATGTGAGTGCGTTTCCGGCTGCTACAAGGGGCTGCATGTCGGTGGGGTGCGCGCCTCAGATGGAGATGCGGATCATGCGTCGTACGGTGGCCAACTCGTCGTCGGTCGGCTGGTGCTGCGGATCAATGATGAGCCCCAGTCGGCGGGGGCTAGGTAGTTGTCGGAGTGCGGTCCGTAGCGCGGCGGCGGTTTCTTGGGGGTCTTCAACCAGGTACGCCTCGCCGGAATAGCGATGCCCCCGTCGGATGAGCGTGATGGCATGTCCGCCGCGGAAGTTGGCCGCCCAGGTGGCGTCGGTGAACACGAGCAGCGATGAGTCGATCTGGTGGGTGAGGACTGGGAACTGCACATGGCGGACGGTACGTCGGGTGGTGAACGTCAACAGTGTCAGCGAGCCGGTCCAGTGGGCCAGTGGAGATAGAGCGACCCGGCGCACGATGGGATTGACGACGTGGCGCATGAGCCATGCTGGCGGTGGTTGGGATCGGATACCGCTCCGGTGCGGCGGTGTTGCGGGGGTCATCGAAGACCGACCTGGGCATGCACTGCGGCGTCGACGTCGACATCATCCTCGTCGACGGGCTCCATGTAGAAGCGGGCCCACGTGATGGTGTCTGCCTCGATACCCAAGATGGTGACGCCGCGCATCCGTAGCGGGGTCGAGTCCGCCCGGGTACCCGACCAATCCCACTCGGCCCAGATCGCGCCATCGTCGCCCTTGCTGCGAACAAGTCCCGCAGTGAGGTCCGGCACCGCGGCCAGGATGTGCTCCCAGTTCCTGCGCACCTGGCCCTGCCCGGTGAAGCTGCGGGCCGGGTGTGCCGGTGTTTCGTTTCGGTAGTTCGGCGCGAAGCACGCCACGATCGCGTCGAGATCATGGCTGTTGATCGCCCGCTGTAGTCGCCGGACGATGGCGCGGCTCTCGGTGGCAGTGGTGGTTGTCATGGTGCACCCCATTTCGTTACAAGGTGCTGTACTGAATAATGTAACGATGAGCGTTCCGCCCGGAGGAGTCAAGAGGCGCTACAACGCCGCGCGCCGACGCGCTCGGGCGGAGCAGACCCGGCGAGATGTCCTGGCCGTCGCGCTCCGGCGCTTCCTGGAGCACGGCTACGCCGCCACTACGGTGGCGGCCATCGCGGCGGACGCCACCGTCTCCGTTGAAACGATCTACAAGGGATTCGGTGGGAAACCGCAACTTGTCATGGCACTCTTCCACGACGCCATCGCAGGCGACGCCGAGATCTCCACCGAGGCGCGAGCCGACCGGGTCTCCCAGTACGAGACCGACCCGGTCCGCAAAATGCATGCGTTCGGCCGGTTCGTCGCCGAGGTGATGCCCCGAGTCGGTCCGCTCATGCTGCTTGTGCGGGCCGCAGCCGACTCTCACCCCGAGCTGGCCGACGTCTGGAGCCGCATGAACACCGAGCGTCTGGCTCGCATGACCGAGCACGCCCGACGACTCGGCGAGCACGGACACCTTCGACTCGACATAACTGTCGCCGAAGCCCGCGACGTTCTCTGGCTCTACAGCGCACCTGACCTCTACGACCTACTGGTACGGCAGCGCGGATGGAGCCTTGACCGGTAC
>JAOPWA010000330.1 GCA_025965915.1 Dactylosporangium sp.
GTGGGTGGCGGAGCCGCTCACCAGCTTGCCCCAGGATGCGGGCGAGTCGGCGACCACGGCCGACGGGCCCGGCAACGCCTGGCCGACGGTGCTGGACGAGTCGAGGTGTGCGTAGATCGTGACGAGCTGGTCGTAGTCGTGCTGGTTCGGGTGTTCGTTGGACGGCGGCCCGGTGGGGTTGTTGGTGTAGTCCATGCAGGTGCCGAGGTTGGGGTTGTCGAAGATCTCGTCCTGATGGTCGAGGCCGAAGGTGTGCGCGATCTCCTGGCACACGACCAGAAGCCGCCAAGCAGGCGTGTTGTACCTGGTTGAAGTACGTGTCGTTCATCTTGGCGCTACCGACACCACGAAGCTCACACCCGGACAGACAATCACCGGCGCGGCCAAGTTCGCCGGACGCGCCTGCCCCGGCGACGCCGCAGTGCCCGCTGGTAACCCCAACACTGTCGACATCGCCGTCGTGGAACGAGGGGTCTGCACCTTTACCGAGAAGGTTGCCAGCGTCGTCGCGGCCGGCGGCTACGATGCCGTCCTGATCTTCAACCGGACCGGCACCGACGGCTGCGACGGCTCGCTCGGCATGAGCGCCGCAGGCAACATCCCCACCTTCGGCGTGGCCCCGCGCAGCCAGGGCTTCGCTATCTTCAATTCCCCCTACAACAACGCCGCCTGCCTCGCCGGCACCGGTCCGGCGCAACTGCCGGTGGCGCTGGGCACGGTCGGCGACACGTTGACCTTCTCGTCGTCCTTCGACGGTTGGGGCTACGTCCACCTCTACGACCGCGCCACCATGACCGAACTCGACACGTACGCGGTGCCGCAGGCGCACGACCCTGCCTTCGCGACTGGCTTCGGTGACCTGTCGGTGCACGAGGTGGCTACCTCAGCGATCCAGCCGGACCTGGCGTACTACTCCTACTACGGCGCCGGCTTCCGGGTTACCCGGATCGTCGGCGGCAAACTTCAGGAGGTTGGCCACTTCATCGACCAGGGTGGTAACAACTTCTGGGGCGTCCAGGTCTTCCAATCCAACGGGCAGGAGTACGTGGCGGCGAGCGACCGCGACCTCGGCCTCTACATCTTCCGTTACACCGGCCCCTGACCAAGCCATACGGCCATGACGGCGCCGTCTCAGGCTTGGCCCGGGACGGCGCCGTCGTCGGCTGCGCCGTGGCGCCGCCATTCGTGGCGTCGCCACCGCGGCTCGAATGTGGTCCTCCGGCTCGCCGGCTGATTCGCCTGGCCTCGGACGGCAAGGCTGCTGGCCGCGGTGAGGGTCCTTGTGGGCCTCATGTCCGTGCTATTCGTGATGGTCCTGCCGGTGTGGTCCTCGTGACCGGAGTCTTGGGGGGTGTCGCTGGCGGCATGGTGTCCGGCCGCGTGGCCGGCGTGGTTCGGGTCGGGGCTGCCGCCCATCATCCGTAGCATGTCGAGGCCGCCGGTGCGCATGAACCTGAGCACCAGTGCGGCGGCCAGGATGAGGAAGGCGATGTTGAGCCAGGTGGTGTAGTTCCAGGTGATCCCGGCCTCCATCACCTTGGCTTGGCGCTGGGACGGTACGAGTCCGGTGGCGCCGAACAGGATCTCGATGACGTATCCGGCGACGACCATCGCGGCGTAGAAGGTGCAGGTCAGGTACAGCGCGGTGCGCCAGCCGTAGTACTTCCGGTAGATGTTGATGATCGGCATGATGATCAGGTCGGCGAAGATGAACGACACCACGCCGCCGAAGCTGATCCCGCCATTCCACAGCACCGCCGCCAGGGGCACATTGCCGATCGAGCAGACGAAGCTGGCCACCGCGACGATCGGGCCGACGATCGGACCCCATACCGCCGACAGGACCGGGTGGGAGGTCAGGAAGAAGCTCTTCCACACGTGCGCCGGTACCCACGCGGCGATCGCCCCGGCGATGAGCAGACCAGCGACGATATCGCGCAAGACCGCGGCCCATTCCATGACGAAGATGTGCGACACCGAGGTGAAGCCACGCGCCGACGTCAACCGCCGCCAGAACGGGCCTTCGCCGGCCACCGACATGTCCATCGCGGCGTGGCCCTCCATCGAGCCGGCCACACCCCGGTTGGCGTGCTCGCGGGCTTCGGCAAGCAACCGCTCACGCAGGAAGATCCGAAACAGCACCGCCACCAGGACGATCATGATGGGGCCGCCGACGAATTCGGCCGCGGTGAACTGCCAGCCCATCAGCAGCGTGAGCAGGATGCCCAGTTCGACCACCAGGTTGGTGGAGGCGATCTCGAAGACCATGGCGGCCGTGAAGCTCGCGCCCTTGCGAAACAGTGCCCGTGCCAGGGCCACCGCCGCGTATGAGCATGACGACGAGGCGATACCCAGTCCGGTCGCCGCCATCAGTGCGCGGGGGGAATCGTCGCCGAGCAGGCGCACGATCGATTCGCGCCGCACGACCGCCTGCACCACCGCCGACAGGAAGAATCCGAGGATCAGCGCCCAGAGGATCTCCCATGTCATCGAACCCGCGATAGCCAGCGCGTGCCACAGCCATCCCACCGCCGTGCTCACCTCCCGGCCCATTGGCCTACCCGCCCGGCTGCCGTCGCAACCGATCGTCCGCACACCGCCGGCGACTGGCTCTCCTGCCTCGCCTCGATCAGGTCCGTCGGATGATGAGCCGGGGTCCACGGCACCCGGAGTGGTCCTGTCAGGACGCGCCGAACCGGGAGAACGCCTGGACGACCAGCGGTACAGGCGGGCTGATGCGGTGGCGCGAGCGTTGGGTGGGTTCGGCATGGTTCGCCCCGAGTGAGACCGCACGGGCCACACCCGCCGCCCGCAGATCGGTTAAAGCCCCATAGGCCTCGGCGAGGGCCGTCGGGTAGTCCTCGTCAGGATCGTGCACGTGCAATACGTCGACGTGGTCGAGGCCGAGACGTTCGAGACTCTCCTCGACCGAGCGGATGACCGCCGGCCGAGGCCGAGCCGGCTCACGGCAACGCCGGTGCGCCCGAGCGGCACGATGTCGTGTGGGCCCACCCAGCCACCTCCGCCATGATCGGCACGCTGGCCTCGCAACGCACTGTGGGGGTGGGGCGACCTTGTTGAGGTCTCGCCGAACTTCGTCTGCTGGCCATTGAAGATTTTGGTTAGACGCCAATCGTAACGGCCGTTATAGTCGTCGACAAACGACCCTGAACAGGGCCTAGCCTCGGAAGGACGTGACCGGATGGACGCGGCTGGATGGGGCCTCGGCGCCGCGGTGCTGACGGCCTCGATCGTGGAGATGGTGGAGGCCCTCACCATCGTGATGGCGATGGGTATGACAAGGGGCTGGCGATCGACTCTCACCGGCGTCGTAGCGGCGCTGATCGCACTGGCCGGCTTCACCGCCGCAGCCGGCTACGCACTGGCGACCTGGCTGCCCGAAGCGGCGCTGCAGCTCACGATCGGCACACTCCTGCTGATCTTCGGACTTCAGTGGCTGCGCAAGGCAATCCTGCGATCGTCGGGCCGCAAGGCCATGCACGACGAGGACCTGATCTTCGCTCAAGAGGTGAGCGCCGCGAAGGCGGCGGACACCGTGAACCGCGGGGGCCTGGACTGGTTCGCCTTCACCGTGAGTTTCAAAGGCGTGTTCCTTGAAGGCGTAGAGGTCGTCTTCATCGTCATTACCTTCGGACTGACCGCCCACAACATGCCGGTCGCGATCGTGGCCGCGGTCGTCGGCGTCCTCGCCGTCCTTGTCGTCGGCGTCGCCGCCCGGGGTCCGCTGTCCCGGGTGCCCGAGAACACGCTGAAGTACGGGGTCGGGCTTCTGCTCGCCGCCTTCGGCACCTACTGGTCTGTCGAGGGACTTGGAGTCCTGACGCCCCACCACGAAAGCCTCAGCTGGCCCGGAAGCGATTTGGCGATCGTGGCGCTGATCCTCGCCTGGTACCTGCTGTCCCGGATCATGATCCGATCCCTGCGGCGACCCGTGGCCCCTTCGAGCAAGACACCCGCCACCCAGCCCATCGAGCGCATTTCTGAGGAGGTCTGATGCCGTTCATCCGAGGCTTCGCCCGATTCTGGTACGACTTCATCGTCGGCGACGACTGGAAGATCGCTGCTGCCGTCGTCACGGTCCTGCTCTTCGCCGCCGCGCTCGTTCTCACCGGCACGCTTGCCGCCTCGATTTTCACCCCGCTGATCGGGGTGCTCCTGATGCTGGCATTCGTCGTCGCCATCCGGATCGACGTCCGAGAGTAGAACCGATTCGTCGTGGGGGGCGGGCGGCTTCCCGCGCCCCACCATCATGTCCTACAGGTGATCGTCCGCGACGGCGTAGACCCGACCGGCGTAGGAGGTCAGGGCCTCAGCGCACTCGGACAAAGCATGCTCAGTCTCCGCTCGGCCGTTCGCGCCCAGCAGGTCACGGGCACTGACCTTCGAGAACCAGTTCTTCAGCTTCGCCAGATCCTCCTCGTTCTCCTCGAGTTCGCCGAAGGTGAAGTGGTTGGCGACGATCTCCTTGTCGATGCCCGCGAGGAAGTCAGCGCACTTGTCCCGGATCTCCTCGTACTCCTCATTGCGTGCCTCGTTAATGGCTGACACGATGTCGTGCTCACCCACGAGGGCGTCACTGCTGAGCAGCACCGCGGTTCCCGACATTTTCTCGACGATCTCGTTGCGCAGTGCCCGCAACGCGCGTTCGGTCTCGTCCGTCCTCGGCAGCACCGCGGCGGAGTTCTGCAGGTACACCGCCCCGAGCGTCTTCAGCCGGCGCCATACTGCAGCCCGCCACTTCGTGGGCTCGCTCGGCACCTTGTAGATCAGCACTAACCAGCGTGTCGGCCGGGTCATAAGTCGGAGTATGGCAAAGCTCCCCAAGGGTTCAGTCGCCGCCCGGCATCGTAATGGACATCAACGAGCGTGCCGGTCCAGGCCGACTGCCAGCTACGCGTCGCGCCCATCGCCAACAGGATGGTCAACGCATTGACGTACGCCACGATCGGGGCGAGGAAACGGCGACCTCCCAACCCGACACATGTTCAGTACTCCAATCCATCGAATCCAGCTGATGCCGCGGTACTCCGGCCGTGGCGAGCGGCATGGGAGCATCGACAGCGCTGGGCAATTCCCTACTACGGCCGGCAGGTCGTACAGTAGATCTCACTACAGAGGAGGTGCGTATTCGTGGCATCTACTACAGACGGATCGACGGCCAGCCTGCCCGAGCGGGTCACCGCCCGTCGTCATCTCCTCAGCCCGGCCGAGCAGACGGTCGCCCAGTTCATGGCGGACAACCCGCAGGAGGTCGCCTTCGCATCCGCCGAACAGTTGGGCCGGCTCACGGGCACCAGCGACGCCACGGTGATCCGCACCGTGAAGTCGTTGGGATACGGCGGGCTACCAAGGTTGAAGCGCGCGCTACAGGACTCGCTGCGCGAACGCCTCACCCCGGCTGGGCGGCTCAATCGGAACCTTGACGTCATCGGCGACGACATCAAGCAGGTCTTCGACGTGGTCGTCACCGAGCAACTCGAGCTCCTGGAGGCCGCCCGTCAATCGGTGCAGCCCGGCGAATTCGTCAAGGCCGTCAACGCGATCCGCGACGCCGACTACGTGTTGACCTGTGCCGTCGGCATCCTCGGACAGCTCGCGGAGTACTTCACCATCCGGATGCTGCGCCAGGGTCGGCGGGCCCGAGCGGTGCAGTCGTCGGGCTTCCTGTTCGCCGACGCGCTCGTGCCGCTGTCCGCGGGCGACGTGGTGGTGCTGGTCAGCCACCACCACGTAAAACCTGAGGACGAGGTCGTGCTCGAGCACGCCGAACAGGTCGGCGCCCGAGTCGTTCTGATCACGGACACGCTTGGCGGCGCGCTCGCCGACCGCGTCGAGGCCGTAATCTCCACCGAGATCAACAGGGACGACCGGTTGAGCAACATCACGGTCACGGTCACCATCCTGGAGGCGTTGTCGCTGGCTCTCGCGGCCGATCAACGCGAGACGGCATCCAACGCGCTGGACCGGTTGACCACCGTCCGTAACCGACTGTCGGCAGCCATCGCCGAGGAGTTCGAGACCAACCGCCGGCGCACCCACCGCAGGTCCCAACCGGACTAGCGATAGTGCCCGACTCCGTACGGACCGAGGTCAGATCCGACGGAGTGATTCTGGAGCGCGACGACCAGTGCCGGTACCGCCTCTCGCCATACCGCGACGATGCCGCCGCAACTCGGCGACCGCAGCGGACACCTGCGCCGCGACCGGGCCCGCCAGTACGCGCCCCGCCCGCGCCCGCCCGACGCGCAGTCTCCGGCCGGTCACGAGAGGTTTGCACCGATCAGGTGACCGATGCCGTACGTGACCCCCGCGGCAAGCGCGGCAAGCGCGAGTTGACGCAGGCCACCGAACCAGACGGATACCCTGGTCAGGTTCGCTACCGCGGCGCCAGCGGCGAACAGTGCGATCGCGGTCACCACGAGCGTCGCCGCCAGAGAGCCGAAACCGATCAGAAACGGCAGCACCGGCACGAACGCGCCCAGCGCGAAAGCGGCGAACGACGAGCCGGCGGCAATCCAGGGCGACGGCAGATCGTCCGGATCAACGCCCAACTCCTCGCGCACATGGACCTGCAACGCCTGAGCCGGGTCCCGGGACAGTTGCTCGGCCACCCGGTCGGCGAGTTCCGGGTCCAAGCCGCGCGCCCGGTAGAGTGCCGCGAGTTCCGCCTGTTCCTCGGCAGGGTGTGCGGCCAGTTCCCGCTCTTCCCGCGCAATCTCCGCGCGGGTCAACTCGCTCTGCGACGCGACCGACGTGTATTCGCCAGTTGCCATCGAGCATGCTCCGGCGACAAGCCCGGCCAATCCGGTGAGGACGATTGTGCGTGTGTCGCCCCCACCGCCGGCCACGCCCATGATGAGTGCCCCGTTGGAGACCAGCCCGTCCATCACGCCAAAGACCGCCGGGCGCAGCCAGCCCCCGGTCACGTCCCGGTGGTGCTGGTGGTACTCAACCTCGATCACGCTCACAGAGATCCCTTTCAAGTAGTGAACGCGACCGTACTTAAGAAGATGTGTCGTGTCTACGACGGGTAGCCTGCCCTTACCGCGGCCGAGCCGGCCGGCATGACGCAGGAACGCCAGTTGGCCGGGCAGTTGGCCCATGCCCGGGTAGTCGACGACCAGCCCGTCCGGGTCGAACTCCAGATCGCTGCGGTGCGGTCCCGACCGCGCGTCCGCGCCCGCAGAATCCTGTCGCCGAGCTCGATCCAAGAGGTCTCGTACCCCGCGCTCTCTGTGACTTCCCAGCTGGGGACATGCGACGCGACCATGCCGCCACCCTAACGATCCCGGCGGATGTATGACCGCCTCGTGCCCGGGACATTGTCCTGGGCACGAGGCGGGTGATCGACTTCTAGCGGGGCCACGCAGTTCCTCGCTCGAGGGAAGGGCGTTAGGCGGTGGTGTCCGTGGGTGCTCGAGTGAGGATTTCCATGTTGTGGCCGTTGGGGTCGTCGAAGTAGACGCCGCGCCCGCCCCAGCGGTGGTTGATCTCCCACGGCTGTTGGTGGCCGGGGTCGGCGTAGTACGTGATACCGGCGTCCCGGATGCGGGTGAAGGCGGCGTCGAAGTCCTCGTCGTCGGCCAGGAACGCGCAGTGGTGGGAGTGGAAGTCGGTGCGGTTGATGTAGTCGAGCGTGACCGCGTTGCTCACGGTGACGGGCACGAACGGGTCCGCCGGTTGGCCGACCGGCACGCCGAGGATGTCGGCGAGGAATTTCGCGGATGCGTGCTTGTCGCGGGCCGGGATGATGATGTGGTTGAGTTCGACGCTCATCGTGGCTCTCCTTGCGTGCAGGTGCGCTACGCCGTGAATGGGGGCGGTCCGCCGAGCGGGCTGAGGTGCATTCCGGCCAGGAGCCAGTCGTCGCCGCGGCGGATGGCCAGGTGGGTGGCGCGGAAGCGTCCATCGGCGCTGTTGCCTTGGTATTCGGCCCGCTGGCTGTGGGATCCGATGGCGACCGCACTGTGGCCGTATTCGCGCACTTCGATGTCGTCCCACACCAGGGACTGGGTGACCAGTGCGCCGGTGCGGTAGCGGTCGAGCCACTGCTGTTTGTTCAGCACGAAGCCGAGGGGTCCGACGAGTGTGAAGTCGTCGGTGGACAGTGCGTCGAGCGCGTCGATATCGCCACGCTTCTCGGCCTCGGCCCAGCGGCTACCCAGTTCACGGACCCGTTGCTCGGTGGTGTTGCTCATGGTGGTGTCCCTTCCTTGGGCGGTTGCGATCGGCCGGTGCAGGAACGCGCCGGTGCGGTGGCGGTCAGTCGGCGGCGAGGAACGCGCCGGCATGGTTGCGCGCCCAGGTGGCGAAGGTGACCGGAGGCCGGCCGAGCAGCTGCTCCACCGTGGGCAGGACCTCAGCGCCGTCGTCGCCGGTCAGCACGCGGGCCACGATCGCCTCGACCACCGGTTCGGTCATACCGGCGCGGCACATGCCGGCCTTCGCCTGGTCGATCGTCGGTTCGACCGCCCGTAACGGCCGGCCCAGCGTCGCTGCGAGGATGCGCAGCTCCTCGGCGGGTGTGAGGACCTCGGGTCCGGACAACTGGTACGCGCTGTTGTGGTGGTGTTCGGTGGTCAGCGCCGCCGCGGCTATCGCGGCGATGTCGGCCGGGTCGATGGACGCGGCCGGCCGGTGCGCGAACGGGATGTGCACGGTGTCGCCGCGTCGGATCATCGGCGCCCAGTGCAGGGCGTTGGACATGAACCGTCCGGGGCGCAGCAGTGTCCAGTCCAGCCCGCTATCCGTCACCGCCGCCTCGGCCTCGCGGTGCCACGCGCCGAGGGCATCGTCGCTGCGGCCGCCGTCGTACACCGACAGCTTGACGACGTGTCGGATGCCGGCGCGCCGGGCGGCGTGGACGAGCCGCAGGTCGTGGGTTGGCCGTTCGGCGCTGCCGGTGGCTTGGGCGGACATGAGGAACGCGCGGTCGGCGCCGTTGAACGCGGCGTGCAGGCTGTCGGGGTCGTCGCAGTCGCCGTAGACCACCTCGACGCCGGGTGGGGCTTGGATGGCCTGGGGGCGGCGGGTCATGGCCCGCACCGGCAGGTGCTCGGCGGCTAGTCGGGCGATCAGTTCGCTGCCGACATGTCCGGTAGCGCCGGTCACGATGATCATGGCGGATGCCTCCCTGGCTGCAGGGCCACGAGATGCGACTGAGAAGGATCAGGACCTAGAAGAAACATTAGATATCTAAGGATCAGATGTCAAACGCTTAGGCATCTCATGATCCTGCTAGGCTCGACCCCATGCCGCGTCCCACCCGACCGCCGATCGGCCTGACTCTCACCCGCACCGCCAAGGGGCTGAGCCGCGCATTTGACGACGCGCTGGCCGCCGCGGGCGGCTCGCTGCCGGTGTGGCTGATCATGATCTCGTTGAAGACGCAGAGTCTGGGCAACCAACGCGAGCTAGCCGAGGCCATCGGCATCCAAAGTGCGACGCTGACCCACCACCTCAACGCGATGGAGGCCGACGGCCTGGTCACCCGCCGGCGCGACCCGGCCAATCGCCGGATCCACCAGGTCGAGCTCACCGAGCCCGGCGAAACACTGTTTCGCCAGCTCGCCGCCGCGGCGTCCGCTCACGACCAACGGCTGCGCACCGGTTTCAGCGACGAAGAGATCGCCACCCTCGAGCAACTCCTGCGCCGGCTGCATCACAACGTCAGCGACCAGGCACACGAACCGGCAGCGAAACCCGACGTGTGAGAGGCAGCAACCAATACCCGACAGAATCACGGACTCGCCC
>JAOPWA010000344.1 GCA_025965915.1 Dactylosporangium sp.
TCCGGTCCGCCAGCGGCGCTGCGGTAGATCTCTGCCATACCGCAGATTGTGCTGCCTCTTTACGGTTTTCCGCCCGAACCGAGCCGGGTGCGCCGCGCGGCGCCCGTTGCGCGGCGTCTAGCGTAGATATGTCGGCATCGGGCACGGTGGCCGACAGGGGGGCTGACGTGACGATCGGGAATGTACTCAACCGACGAGCGCCCGTGCACGATTCGAAGTACCTGCCCATCGCCGACCATGGTTTGATCGGCGACCTGCGTAGCGTGGCGTTGGTCGGCAGCAACGGCACGATCGACTGGTACTGCTGCCCGCGCTTCGACGCGCCCAGCGTGTTCGCCGCCCTGCTGGACGTGGACCGGGGTGGATCATTCAAGCTGGCCCCCGACGTGCCGGCGCGGACCAAGCAGTTCTACATCCCCGACACGAACGTGTTGATCACCCGGTTCTTCGCTCCCGACGGGCTCGGCGAGATCCAGGATTTCATGCCGATCATCGACGACTCGCGGGAAGCGGACCGGCACCGGCTGATCCGACGCGTGGTCTGCGTGCGCGGCTCACTGCCATTTCGGGCAGAGGTAGCGCCTCGGTTCGGCTACGGCACCCAGCCGCACACCGTGCACCTGGAGCCCCACGGGGCGACGTTCACGTCGGACTCGTTGTCGCTGGCGCTCACCGCCGGCGCGCCGATCACGAGCGACGGGGTGGACGTGTGCTCGAAGTTCACCATTACCGAAGGCGAGTCGGTGGTATTCGCCCTCGACCGCGTCGGCGACGGCGTGCCAGAGCTGCCGTGCGCCCTGACCGAGGACGACCAACTGTTCGACGCCACCGTCAAGTACTGGCGGCGATGGCTGTCCGCGTCGCGCTATCGGGGGCGGTGGCGCGAGGTCGTGCACCGCTCGGCGCTGACATTGAAACTACTCACCTACGCGCCGACCGGCGCGATCATCGCCGCGCCTACCACCAGCCTGCCCGAGCAGCTCGGAGGCGAACGCAACTGGGACTACCGCTACGTGTGGATCCGCGACGCGGCATTCTGCGTCAACGCACTGCTACGGCTGGGGTTCACCGACGAGGCCGACGCGTTCATGGACTTCCTGTCCGAACACGTCACCCTCCGCGACCGCGGTGACCACGGCCCACTCCAATCCATGTACGGCATCGATGGACGAGCCGACCTGCCCGAGCGACAGTTGGATCATCTCGAGGGCTACGAGGCCTCCGCACCGGTTCGGATCGGCAACTGCGCTGCCCGCCAGCTCCAGCTCGACATCTACGGCGCCCTCATCGACTCGATCTACCTCTACGACAAGTGGGGGAAAAGTATCTGCAGCGAGCAGTGGGACCAGGTCAGCACCCTGGTGGAGTGGGTATGCGAGCACTGGGACCAGCCGGACGAGGGTGTGTGGGAGACCCGCGGCGGGCGCCACAACTTCCTGTACTCCCGGGTGATGTGCTGGGTCGCGGTCCATCGGGCCATGAGAATGGCCGAGGAGCGTGGGCTACCCGCGGACATCCCGCGCTGGCGGTTGGTGCGCGACGCGATCTACCGGCAGATCATGCGGCGCTACTGGTCGATCGAGCGTCGAGCGTTCGTCCAGCGCTCCGAAGGCGACGTCCTGGACGCCTCGGTACTCATGATGGCGCTGGCACAGTTCGTCTCCGCTACCGACCCCAAGTGGCTGTCCACCCTTGACGCGCTCGGCCAGGACCTGGTCTCCGACTCGCTGATGTACCGCTACGACCCCGCCGCCAGCCCTGACGGGCTCCGTGGAAGAGAAGGCACCTTCTCGATGTGCTCGTTCTGGTACGTCGAGGCGCTCGCCCGCGCCGGACGCGCGGACGAGGCCCAACTGGCGTTCGAGAAGATGCTCACCTACGCCAACCACGTCGGTCTGTTCTCGGAGGAGATCGCCCTGACCGGCGAGCAGATCGGCAACTTCCCGCAGGCCTTCACCCACCTCGCCCTGGTCGACGCAGCAATCACCCTCGACCAGGCGCTCGACCGGGCTGCACGGAGATGACGGTGTGGAGGATGACGGGGAACAGCGCGCCCGCCGTCGAGCACGGGTAGGAGCCGGTGATGGCACTCAGCCGGCGGGAGCGGCGCGCACTACGTGAGATCGAGGAGATCCTCTCCGCGGAGGACCCGGCGCTGGCCGGCCTGATGCGCACGTCCGCTCGGACCCGGCGCGAGCGCGTGCTGCGCATGATGATGAAGCTGGCCCTCGCCGTGGCGGTGCTGCTGGTCGTACTCGGCCTTTTCCTCTCCGATGCGGGCCTGCTGACCATCGGGTTGCTGATGATGATCGTCCTCCCGCCCACACTGTGGCTGGTCGCGTTCCTGATGGGCGAGGACGACAGTGAGCGGGGCGACGACTGAGCGGGCCGTGCGCGCCGGTCACCTCCCCTCGGTCGGACTCGGTCGCGCCGCCTCCGCCGCTGCCGAGCGCTGGGGGCGGTCCGGCACTCGCCGCGCTACGAAGAGCCCGAGGAGCGCGATCATCGCGAGCACCGTGAGCGCTGACCGGAGCCCGTCGACCCGGGCCTGCTGGTTGACCTCGACGGCAGCCTCGGCAACGGCTGGAGCGGTGCCGGCCTGCGCCAGCGCCTGCTGCAGCGCGGCATCGGAGAGGAACGGGACGCCGCCGGCGAGCTGGACGGTCGCCTGGGACTTGACCTGCTCCGGGATCGCCGGGTTCTGCTCGACGCCCTGAAGGAACGAGGTGGTGAGCGCGGTGATGAGCAGCGAGCCGGCAAGCGCCGTGCC
>JAOPWA010000375.1 GCA_025965915.1 Dactylosporangium sp.
TCGCCGGCGCGGCCGAGGGTGGGCGGCTGGGCGTGATCTGGTTCGACGCCCACCCCGACGTGCTGGACCACTATCAGGGCTCCGGCATATCGCACGGCTCGCCGCTGCGCCGCCTGGTGGATGAGGGCGCAGTCCGTCCCGAAGACGTGCTGCTGGTGGGCACGCGGGCCTACGATCCGGGGGAACCGGAGTTCCTCGCCAAGCACGGCATCACCGAGATCCGTGCCGCGGACATCCACGACGACCGGGGCGCGGCGGTGGAGCTCTTCGGTCGGCGGGCCCGCGAGTTGGCGGCCCGGACCGACCAGCTGTACGTTTCGGTCGACATCGACGTGCTGGACGCGTCCGTGGTGCCGGGCACCGGCACGCCGGTCGGCGGGGGGATCGACACCGGGACGCTGCTGAGCCTGCTGGAGCGGGTCCCCGACCAGGTCACAGGCTACGACATCATGGAGTTCGCCCCCGCGCACGACGTCGGCGGCATGACCGGGCACGCGGTGATGGCGATCTTGACCACCATCACCGCCCTGGTAGCGGGCAGGCTGGGATGATCGGCATGAACCTTGTCGAGGCCATCTCCACCCGCCGCAGCACGCACGCCCTGTGCGAACCCGCGCCCGAGGACGACGCCTTCGTCTCCCTGCTGGAGATCGCGGCGACTGCACCCGATCACGGCATGCTGCGGCCATGGCGCTGGATCTTGCTGCGGGGAGCGGCAAGGCTGGCGCTGGGCAGCTACTTGAGCCGCGGCGCCCCACCGGAACGTCAACACTCCGCCTCGGCGAAAGCGAAGCGGACACCACTGATGGCCATACTGGTGTTCAAGCCCAGCGTTCACCACAAGGTGTTCGAATGGGAGCAACTGGCCGCCACGAGCTCCATGACCTACGCCATGATGCTGCTGCTACACGCCTCGGGATTCGGCAGCATCTGGCGTACGGGCTCGTTGTGCACCAACGAGGAGCTACCGCGTTTCCTCGGGCTCACAGCCGAGGAACGGGTCCTGGGCTCGCTCGACATCGGAACGCCCTTGGCCGTGCCGACCGACGTGCGCCCTACCATCGACATAGCAAGCCGAGTGTCCACAATGTCCGCGCCAGGGTTGTCGACCAACGAATTAGGTAAGCCAATTGTCTAGCCGCGAACGCGCTTTCCTCCTGTTCACCGATCTTCCCAAGGCCGGGCCCTACCTTGAGGCCGTCGTCGGCCACGGGCTGAGATGCCTGGTCGTCACCGGCCCGGCAACCTGGCCGATGGAGAAGATCGCGCTGTCTTACGTGCACGAGCCCGCGCACCCGTTCGCGCAAATCGAGGAGATCGCGTTCGTACGAGCGGAGGAGACGCCCCAGATCCTGGCGCAGGTAGCCGGGTGGAACGATCGCTTCGAGATCGTCGGCGTCTTCGCCTCATCCGAACCTTTCGTCGAACCAGCCGGTCTCGTGGCGGACCTGCTTGACCTGCGCGGCGTCGGCCTGCGTGCCTCGCGGGTCTGCCGCGACAAGGGCCTGCAACGGCAGTACCTGCGGCAGTGGAGCCCGATCTCCGTCGCCGCGCGGGCCGGCGAGCATGAGCGGGTCCTGCGCGAGCTGGATGGCCGGTTCCCACTGATCACCAAGCCGCCGAACATGTACTGCAGCATCGGGGTGCGGGTGCTGGCGGACGAGACTCAGCTGACCGAGCATCTCGCCGGGCTCGAGCCGGCCGCGACTGTGCTCATCGAGGAATACGTCGCGGGACGCGAGTTCAGCGTCGAGAGCGTCGTGGCGGCCGGCGAGCAGGTGTTCTCGTCGGTTACCGAGAAGGCGACCAACGAGGAGGAAGGCGAGTTCTTCGTCGAGATGGCGCACACCGTGCCGGCGACGAACGTCACCGACGCTGAGCGTGCGGCGCTTGAGTCGGCGCACGCGTCGATCGTTGAGCGGCTCGGCATCGGCGCCGGCATGACGCACGGCGAGTACCGGATCGCCGGCGACGGTCGCGTGGTACTGATGGAGATCGCCGCCCGGCCGCCGGGCGACGGCATCCTCCAGCTGTACCACCTGGCCACCGGCAAGTCGATGGAGGCGACGGTCATCGACGCGGCGCTGGGACTTCCGGTGACGTACCCGGCGCCGACCCGGTGGGCTCGGCAGATCTACTTCGACCACAAGCCGGGAACCCTGGCCGACGTCACGACTGGGATGGGCCGGCCGGAATGGCTCGTCGACCTCGGGCTGTGGCCGACACCGGCGCCGGCCGCCGCACCGGAACCGGCCGGGATCCGGCACCTGCTGGTGCTCAAGGGCCGCGGCGACCGGCTGACGAGCTACACCGACTCGTTTGGGCGGGCGGTCACCGCGCTGTTCGACGCTCCGACGCCGGCCGAGCTCGACGCCTACGAGACGGCGCTGCGTGCCTCGGTCGAGATCGTCAATGAGTGATTGGCTGCTCCGGCGGCTGCCCCGGAGCCGGGCCGCCCGCTGGTTCCTGGTGGTGGCGTTCACCGACGCCGTCGGGCGTGGGCTCTTCCTGGCCGGTTCGGCGCTGTTCTACACGCAGGTCATCGGGCTGAGCACGACCCAAGTCGGCACGGGCCTCTCCATCGCCGCGCTTTGCGGGCTGATCTGCGGCGTGCCGATCGGCCGGGTCGCCGACCGAATCGGCGCGCCGAACATGATGATCTTGCTGCAGGTGTGGCGGGCAGCCGGCTTCCTGGTGTACCCCTTTCTGACAAGCTTCCCGCAGTTCCTGGTGGTGGCCTGCTTCCTCGGGATCGCCGACAGCGCGGTACCGCCCATTCTGCAGTCCATCGCCGGCTCGATCACCGAGGACGACTCACCGGTCGGCACGATGGCCACGGTCGCCGTCGTGCGCAACGCCGCCTACTCCCTGTCGGCGCTGGGGGCTACCGTCGCGATCACGCTGGTGGGCTCCTCGGCATACGTCGGCTTCGTGCTCGCCAACGCGGTGGCGTTCCTGCTCACCGCCGTGCTGCTCATGCGGCTGCGGTTGCCGAGAACGGTCAACCGCGCGGAACCCAGCGTCGGCGTGAGCCAGCTGCCCTGGCGTGACCTGCCGTTCCTCGGGCTCGCCCTGCTCAACGGCATCCTCTATCTGCACGTCGTGATCCTGTCGGTGATCCTGCCGCTGTGGATCGTGACCCGGACGCCAGCCCCCAAGTCGATCGTCGGAGTCGTCCTGTTCGTCAACACGATCATCGCGGTGACGTTGCAGGTGCGGCTCAGCCGTGGCGGCGACGACTTGCGCCACGCCGGCCGGCTCCAGCGTCGCGCCGGTGTGGCCCTCGCGGTCTTTTGCGGGCTCGCGGCAGCCTCGGCCCTGGTGCGTCCGGCCTTCGCGGCGGCCCTGGTCCTGCTCGCCGCGGTTGCGTTGACCCTCGGCGAGATCTGGCAGTCCGCCGGCGGGTGGGGAGTGTCGTTCAAGCTGTCCCCTCCTGGGCAGCGCAACTTCTACCTCGGTCTCTACAACCTGGGCTCTAGCGGCATGGCGGTCCTCGGCCCCAGCCTGCTCAGCTTCGCCGTCATCGAGGGAGGGCCGAACGGCTGGGCCGTGCTCGGGGCTGTCTTCCTGCTCGTCGGTGTGGTCACCGCCGCGGTCACCCGGCACGCCCATGCCACCAGGGCCATCCAGGAGGAGGCTGCTGCCGTCGGCTGACGAACCTTTGCGGTTCGGTCGCTGCGCATCATGGTGCGTTGGCTGTCGCGCTGCTGATTCCCGGTGCCGCGATTGCCCCGAGCATCATCGTCACCGGCGTGCTGACTCAGGCATCGGTCGACGCCGCCGTGCTGACCCAGGCCTTCACCTGGCAAAACTCGGCCAGCGCGGCCGGCGTGGCGCTCGGTGCCGCAGGCGCGGGCCGGGCGGTGGACGCCGTCTCGCCGAGCTCCGGCTTCCTGGTGTCGGCGGTGTCGGCATCGGCACTCACCGTCGTCGTCTACGTCTGGTGGTTGACGGCGGCACGACACACCCGCAACCGAGTGGAGGCAGAGCATGGAAGTGATCGTCGACTGTGACACCGGAATCGACGACGCCTTTGCGTTGATGTACTTGACGGCCCATCCGCAGGTCACCATCGTGGCCGCCGGAAGTATCTGGGGAAACGTGCCGGCCGCACCGGCGGCGCTCAACACGCTGCGGGTCCTCGAGCTGTGCGGGGCCGGTGGCGTGCCCGTCGCCGTCGGCGCGGCCACGCCCCTGGCCAAGGCATTCATCCCGTACGACGGAGTACACGGCGCTGACGGGCTGGGCAACACCGGACAACCGGCGCCAGCCGGAGGACCTGCCGCGGGATCGGCGGCCGAACAACTCGTCCGGCTGGCCCGCGAACACCCCGGTCGGCTGACCGTCGTCGCCACCGGCCCGCTGACCAACGTGGCACTCGCCCACTTGCTGGAACCACGCCTGTCAACACTGCTTAACCGCGTCGTCGTCATGGGGGGCGCCGTCGACGCGCCGGGAAACGTCACCGCGTTGGCGGAGGCGAACATCTGGGGTGATCCCGAAGCCGCCAAGCTCGTGCTGAATTCCGGACTCGCCGTGACCCTGGTCGGCCTGGACGTCACGATGGGGGTGCTGCTCGAGGAGGAAGCGCTGCGTGTGCGGCGCGATCGATCGGCGGCCGGGGCGTTCGCCTCGGCCGTCGCCAAGCAGTACTTCGACTTCTACGAGCCTAGGACGCTGCGCCGCGCGGCTCCTCCACACGACCTGGTCGCCGCCGTCCTTGCCGTCGAGCCGGAATTGGCCACCTACGACCAGGCGACGGTCGAGGTGCTCACCTCCGACGACACGGCACGCGGCAAGACCGTCGTCGACCGCCGTTCCTGGGCCGACCGCACCGGTCCGGTCTCGGTGGCCAGAACGGTCGACGCCGAACGGATCCTTCGCACCTGGATGGACGCGCTGGATTCGCTGCCGTGACAGGCATCGGGAACGGCGCCGTTGCGTTGTGGGATCGATGGACGCGTTGAACTCGTCTCGGTCCGAGATCAGATCGCGTGGGCGAGTTCGGTAAACGCAGCGGCGACCCGCAGGGCCGGTGGTGCGTCGAGTCCCAGTTCGTAGTGGCCGCGGCGAAGGTTCTGCATGAAGGCATGCCCTGCGATGATCACTTGTGCTGTTGGATCAGTTTGTAGCCCGC
>JAOPWA010000534.1 GCA_025965915.1 Dactylosporangium sp.
ACTCGGCATCACCTCACGCGCCGCCCTCCGCGACGCACTGAACACGATCACACCCGACGACAACGACCACGCCCCGCAGCCACCACCCCCATCGACCGGGACGGCCCACGACCGTGTCCGGCAGCGCGCTCCTGAACGCCACCGAATCGCCTAATGCCGTGCTCTACGCGCGGAATCAAGCGCATTCATTTGACAAGTCGTTAGTTCCGACCGCACAGGGCTTAGCTGATGACCGTGCCGCACCAACCGCACCCCCACCAGCCAAAACAAGATAGTTGATCAACGAAGGCCGGGGACACGGGCTAGGCTTGGTTCGCCGGGGAGCCGACGCGCTACGGCGCGCCGCTCAAGAGCACAGTCACGATGCTGGACAGTCACGTCCAGCATGGTCACGAGGCCCGGGAGGACGCGATGAAGCTTGGCCTGCACTACTGGAACTTTTCGACGCCGGCCGATCCCGCCGCGATCACGCCGACATTGGCCGAGACCGCACAGATCGCCGAGCAGGCGGGACTCTCCTCGTTCACAGTCATGGACCACTACTTCCAGATGGAAGCGATGGCGTCGGTCGACGAGCCGATGCTCGAGGGCTACACCACGCTGGGCTACCTCGCGGCGAAGACCGAACGGATGACACTCGGTCTGCTCGTCACCGGGGTGATGTACCGCTACCCCGGGCTCCTCGCCAAGATCGTCACTACCCTTGACGTGCTGTCAGCGGGCCGGGCCCGGCTGGGCATCGGCGCCTCGTGGTACGAACGTGAGCAGCGCGGCCTGGGGGTGCCGGTCGTGCCGGTCGGCGAACGCTTCGAACGCCTGGAAGAAACGCTGCAGATCTGCCTGCAGATGTGGAGCGACAACAACGGGCCGTTCAACGGTCGGCACTACCAGCTCGCCGAGACGCTGTGCGTACCCGCGCCGATCAGTCGACCCCACCCACCGATCATGATCGGTGGCGGTGGTGAGAAGAAGACCCTGCGGCTCGTGGCTCGTTACGCCGACGCGTGCAATCTGATCGGCAGCAGCCCGGCCGACGTCGCGCACAAACTCGACGTGCTGCGCCAGCACTGCGCCGCCGAAGACCGCGACTACGGCAGCATCGACAAGACCGTTGTCGTCACGCGGCCGGCGCTGGTTGATGTGAACGCGTTCGTGGCCGAGGTTGCCGACTACGCCGCGCTCGGCGTGACCGAGGTGCAGACGATGCCCGACCGCTACCCGGTCGAGTTCGCCCATGAGCTCGCCGAGCGGGTAGCGCCGAAACTCGTCGAACTCGGCTGACCGCGAGACCGTCGTCATCTGCCCTTCGAGCTCAGCGAGCGTCACGGCGATGCGGCACCGCCAGCCAGGATGGGAACCTATGGATCAAGCCTTGCCAGATCCTGGCAGTGGGGGGGGTCACGGGTTCGAGTCCCCTCGGCTCCACTTTGATCTCCCGTGCGAACCGGTGCTTGCCGTACTTCGATGACGCGATTGCGCTGCTGCCCGTTGTGTTTTTGGCGTTTAAGGCGCATGGTTGAGGTGTGACCATAGGTACTGGTGAGCTTCTGACGACCGGCGAGGCGGCGGTGCTGCTTGGGTCGTCACGCCAGCATGTGGTCGATCTGTGCGAGCGCGGGTTGCTGCCGTATGTGAAGGCGGGAACCCACCGACGGCTGCGGCGCGCGGATGTCGAGGCAATGTTGCGTCCCGAACTGACCCGGGACCAGCTCAAGGCGTTGTGGCTACATCGCGCGGTGGCGGGGCGGCTCGTGACCGATCCCGACGGCGTGCTGTCGAAGGCCCGGGCGAACCTCGACCGGCTACGCCAGGTCCACCGCGACGGGATGGCTGCGATGTGGTTGGACCGATGGCAGGCCACGCTCGATGACGGGGTGGAGGCGGTCCTCGACGCGCTGACCTCGCGAGCACCCCATGCGGTGGAGCTCCGGCAGAATTCGCCATTCGCCGGCGTACTACCTGAAACGGAGCGTTGGGCCGTGCAGACGGCTTTCGCCGCCCGCTGGCGGGAAGAGCACGCTGCGTGAGGCGCGAGCAGTTGGAACATGTGCTGCGGGCGGCGTCCCAGATCGCCGATGACCCCGACGTGCTCGTCATCGGAAGCCAGTCGGTCCTTGGGGCGATTCCCGAGGACCGACTTCCGCCGGCTGCAACCGCCTCGATCGAGGTCGATGTCGCATTCTTCGACGACCCGGGCGACCGCAAGGCTGACCAGGTCGATGGCGCGATCGGCGAACTGTCGCCGTTTCACGAGACGTTCGGTTACTACGCGCAGGGCGTCAGCGTATCGACCGCCGTGCTGCCGAAAGGCTGGCGCGACCGACTGGTCGTGGTGGAAACCGCGAGCACCGCGCCGGGCCGTGGATACCTGCTCGACCCGCATGACTGCGTGGTGTCGAAACTGGTCGCTGGTCGTGAGAAGGACTATGCCTTCGCAGCCGCGCTTATTCAGAGCCGGTTGATCGACGCTGCCGTGGTCGCTGAGCGGATCGAGATCGTTGACGCGTCGCCGGCCCTGCGGCAGCGACTTCGCAATTGGATCGCCAGCCAGGGTGGTTAGTCCGGTCCTGCTCATCGGACGCCACGTCGAGCCCGGGGCCTGGGCAAAGGTATCGGCAATGGATCGCCGACGACCGTAGCGGCTCGGTTCGCATGGTGATGCCTCCGGCCCACATCAGATCTTCGCGAACACTCGGCTTTAGTCGGTGACTTTTGGTGGACGAGATTGGCGGCATCTGTCCTGATTCGGGACCAGCTCTCGTAACGCTTCGTGATTGCGTCGGTGTTCGCATGCCGTAACCTTTACCGCCTGTCCTGTCAGCGCGAACACCGGCATCGGCAGCGTGGATCGGCGCCGTCCCTGCCTGGAAATTGCCGTTACCTGGCTTCTTCAGGTTGTGTATTGGTAGGTACCCCAATGCGGCCACCCTGATGCGGTCTTCTGGATGCGGCGGCCCGGCCCCGCTTTGATCCCGGGTGGTAAGTGGACCGCAACGCCGTCGAGCCCTGCATCAGCAAGCTCAAGCAGGCACTGCGCTCCCCACCTGGAGGCCGCCGGAAGAACAATCGTTGCCCCTTGGCGCATCCAGCACACCAGCCGCCGCTGGCTGCCGCCTGGGCCGGTTTCCCTGAGCTGCTAGGTCTGCGGCTGGCTGATATTGACCATCCACGACACGCCGAACTCGTCGCCGCAGACCTGCTTCTGCATGGGCATCGTGACGGTCCCGCGATCGTCACAAGATGTCGAGCACGGCCCGCAGCAAGCGATTGACCTCAACCATCTCGTGCGGGCTGAGCCGTCCGATGCGGTCGCCGATGGCCTTCTCACGATCGACTGCGCGTAGTTGGTCGAGCATGAGCCGGGTCGGGGTGCCTCGCACAGTTACTTCGGGTCTGAATACGTATGGATGGGCGTGCGTGGATGTCGGCGCGACGATGGCGGTCGATAGGTTCAGGTCATCGGATTGGAGGACCACCGCGTAACGGGGTCCTTGCTGCTCGTGCCCAATTGCGTCTCGGGCCGCACGTAGTCGATACACGTCACCACGCACTGACTTCGTCCATCTCTGTCTGGACACGTCGTACCTCGGCGAGGTCATCGGCGTTGGTGCGCGCGTGTTCGGCGTCGGCGCGCATCTTCGCCCGCAGCGACACTTCCGCGTGCTCGTCCAGCAGACGAAGGATCACGTCGTCGATGGGCGCGTCGTGGAAGTCCTCTTCGCGAGTCCGCATCAGCCGGTCGCGGGTCGCACGGCTGACCCGGATCGTGGTCGTTGGCGTGGTCGTCACGCGTTTAGTCTACAGATCTGGCTACCAATCGTCTACAAGCCCGGCAACCGCGCCCAACGGCGCCGCCGACAGGACCCAAAAGCAGTGCAGTGACCTTGTCGCCGACGCGCCTTGCACCCAACAGCACTGCTAGAAGGCGATGGGTCCGTCCTCGTTCTGCGCGCTAGTACGACAGACGCACTTCGTGATCTATGAGCCGAGTTCGGCGGCGAGGCGTCGTTTGTAGTGGGATCGGCGGGCGCGGGCTTGGTGCCAGCGGCGCCAGAGAGACCAGTGCAGTCGGTGGGCGATGGTGTGCACGGTCGTGGTGAGTAGGACGGCGAACAGCCGGCGGATTTCGTTGACGGTCAAGGGAATCGGCCCGTCGTCGTGACGGGCGTGGTGGTAAGGGTCAGCCTGCGTGGCGGGTGTGTCGAGTTCGGCGCAGGCGGCGAGGATGGCCAGGGCGAGCATGGCCAGGACGGTGAAACGCTGCCAGCAAGTCCACTGCCTGACCTGGTGTTCATCCAGACCGACTTGGCTTTTGGCGGCTTGGAACGTCTCCTCGACCATCCATCGTGCGCCGGCGACCCGCACGAGGGTGGCCAGTGGCGCCGGGGCGGGTGTCCAGCATCGGTAGAACGCGAGTTCACCGGTGGTGGGGTTGCGGCGGATGAGCATGCTGTGGCCGGGTTGGCCGCCTGCGGTGGTGAGGTCGAGCCAGGCCCAGTCGTAGAAGCGGGGGCCTTTCGACCCGGCGCCGGCCGACATCGGCTGCCACGCCGAAGCGGGCAGGCCGTCGG
>JAOPWA010000393.1 GCA_025965915.1 Dactylosporangium sp.
CGCACGGCCGAGCACCGGCCCGTCCAATGACCCGGAGTGGATAGTGATGGTGGCACCTGCCCTTGTTCCGCTGCCGTCCAGGCGCAGTTCGGTGCGCGCCCGGTAGCGCCCCGTGGCGATGGTGACCGTGTCAGGCTGGTTCGACACCATGACGTCATCGGTTCGCGTGATCATCCCGTCGCTCACGGTCAGCCTGAACGTGAGCGGGTTGTTGGTCATCGGGTACTGGAACAGCGGGTACGTGAAGCTCGGGGTGAGCGTCGTCGCACCATTGAGAATGACCTTGTTCGGATCGTTCGGGCCACTCAAGACCTGCTCCCAGGAGTACGTCACACCGTTCTGGGTGGACGCGCCACCGTCGAGGCCGACGTTGGTCCCGCGGATGATGCCGGACTGGTCGGGGCCGGCGTTGGCCGCGAGAGCGCCCTTCGGGGTGACCGGGCCGAGCTTGGCCGATTCCGGACCGTACCCATTGACGTTCTTGGCACGGACCGTGAACAGGTACGGAGTGTCGCCGGTCAGACCGTCGACCACGAGGCTGGTGACGTCGCCGGCGGTGGTCCGGGCGGGCCCGGCGGCGGTCTCGTCGGCGTTGTACACCTGGACGGAGTAGCCGTCGATCGTCAGTCCGGGAGCGCCCGGTGCAGGCGCCGACCAGTTCAGCGTCACAGAGCCGGTGCCCACGGCCGGCGTACCCGTGAATGAGGGCGCGGCCGGCACGGGGTCGTTTGTGATGGTGAAGCGCTGCTCACCCTGCTGCGAGACGTTGCCCGACGGGTCGAAGGCGACATAGGTCAGCTTCGCCGTCTGCGCGACCATGAACGGGCCCGTGTACCTGGTGATACTGGGGTCGTTGGACAGAAGGTCGCCGCTGGTCAGGCTGGCACCGGCCAGCGAGTAATAGATTTCGGAGCCGGTCTCGTTCGCGGTGAGGGTCACCGTCTGGGGCACCGAGAAGGTGCCGCCGGCCGGTGTGGCGGCCACGGTCGGCGGGATCGTGTCCTCCCCCGGGTTGAGCGGACGAACGCTCTTGACCGGGAAGGTCTCACCCGCACCGCTCACCGAGCGCAGCTCGACCGTGTAGGACTCGCTAGTTGCCAGCCCGGTGATCGTCGTGCCGGTGGCCCCCGGGTTGCTGAGGCGCTTGCCGATCTCGACCTGCTCGCCGGCGCCGCTGGTGGTGTCCGCGACCGCG
Source organism: Dactylosporangium sp. (assembly GCA_025965915.1). Taxonomy (GTDB): domain Bacteria; phylum Actinomycetota; class Actinomycetes; order Mycobacteriales; family Micromonosporaceae; genus Planosporangium. Next base: position 1,196 of record JAOPWA010000393.1, read on the forward strand.
GTCACGCGGTAGCCGGTGATGGCCGGCGTACCCGGGGCGGCGGCGGCCGGCGTCCAGGTCAGCTTGATGCTCGTGCCGTCGCCGCTGCGCACCGCAGTCACATTGCTCGGCGCGGGCGGGCCCGTCTTCAGCGGGCCGTTGGGGCAACCGCCCATCCCGGGGCCGCCCAGCTCGCCGAACTCTGAGGTGGTCAGGCCCTGCTGGTTGCCGTCGAGATCCGCTACCTGCCAGCTCATCGCGATCTTCAGGCCGTTCGCGGCGACCTCAGCGGTAGCCGCGGTGTCGAACTGGTACGTCGCGGTGAAGGTGTCACCGGCGACCTGCAGCATCGACGAGTACCCGCCCTTGGGGCCGCGCGTGAGAGTCGGCGTGTTCGCGGTGACGTCGCGACGGCCGACGTCGGTCGCCGTGAGGTCACGGTTGACGATCCGCTGCTCGATCTGGTTACGGATGACGTTCGGCCCGAGGTGGCCGCGCACGATGAGGGTCGTACCGTTCAACTCCGACGACGGCCCGGCGGCGATGTCCGCGACCGTCGCGTCCTGCGCCGTGGCGTCGCCGAGCGCCTGCCCACCAACCTTAACCGTGACCTTGTCGCCGGGCAGGATGTCCGGGGTGACGCCCAGTCCGGTGCCGGCTCCCCAGCAGACCCCGCCCGGGTGGTTGATCTCCAGCGACGGGCTACCCCCGGCAAGCGTGCCGGTCGCCGAGCCGACCACTCCGACGCCGTCCCGGTAGACCTCGACCGTGGCGAGCTCCCCTTTGTGGGCGTCGTATCCGTCGATGCTGATGAAGTCCCGCTCAGGGAAGATGATGATGTTGTCCGGGAACGTCGGTACCGCAGCATTCGCCGCATTGGCATAGATGACGGACGCGCTGAGCATTCCGGCGGTCACGACGCAAACTAGCGCGGTCCTTCGGCGGCGGCCGGACGACCACCATCGCGAGTCGGTGAGGGATGTGAGCATGCGGTTCCTCGCTCTCGGCGGGACGTGCCTGCGCCGTGGTCAGACATTTGGTGTCCCACCCTCGCCTCCCGCCCTTGCGAAAACCTTGGGCGGTTACCCGGAGCGATCACCGGCCCGTCGGGTGCACCCACTACCGGGCAGCAGAGCGCGGTTACCCCCGATTGCGCCTAGGCTGCCGCTTGTGGGCGGCAGCGACCGGGTCAGCGGCCGCGACCGGCCGGTCAAGCAACGGGATGCCGGGGCCGAGAGCGCCGTGACGGTGTTGGTGGCCGGCGCGACCAACCTCACCGTGGCGCTCGCCAAGGCGATCGGTGGCGCGATCAGCGGGTCGTCGGCCATGCAGGCGGAGGCGGCGCACTCCGTCGCTGACACCGTCACACAGATTTTCCTGTTCATCGCGACCCGCCGTGGCAGACGGGGCCCCGACGTCGGACATCCATTCGGGTACGGCCGGGAGACCTACCTCTGGGCGTTCCTCGCCGCGCTGGCCACTTTCGTCGCCGGGGCCGGCTTCTCGCTCACCAGGGGAATCAACGCGCTGCTTCACGGCGAGACGCGGGAGCCGGGCGGCACGCTCATCGCGTACACCATCCTGGTCTTCGCCTTTCTCATGGAGGGCGTATCACTTCTGCGCGCCCTGGGACAGGCGCGCAGAAGGGCGGTAGTGGCGCGACTGTCCCTGCGCACCATGCTGCGCGTGACGGCGGACACGACGGTCAAGGCGGTCATCTTCGAGGACGCCGCCGCGATGATCGGGATCATCATCGCCGCGACGGGACTGGCCTTGTGGCAGGTGACCGGGCGGGCCGCGTGGGACGGGCTCGCCTCCCTGGCGATCGGCGCACTGCTCATCGTGGTGGCGGCGATCCTGGCCCGAACGAACCTGTCGCTCCTCACCGGGCAGGCGGTGCGGGCCCAGCTACGGGACGCACTGCGCAGGGAGATCGAATCGCTGCCCGGTGTGGAGGAGGTACCGGTCTTCGTCGCCGTGGTGATCGGCCCCGGCAATCTCCTGGTGGCCGCGAAGGTCAACTTCGCGGACGAGTACTCCGCTGCGGACATCGAACGGGTCGCCGACGAGGCGGAGGAGCGCCTGCGCGCCCGGTACTCGGGGGTGCATTACGTGTTCCTGGACCCCACCCCGTCAGGCCACGGACAGCGCCCACCCGAGACGTGAGCCTTCGCAGTCCTCCTGCTGTCCGAGTATGCCCGAGGTTGTCCGACGTTATGCGACGTTGTCCGGCGGCTGAATGGGCTGGGCGGCAGCCGGGTCACGGGAGGATGAGCGTGACCATCGTGTCGGCGTACCACTCGGCGAAGCGTTCGAAGGTCCAGCCCCGCTGGCCGACAAGGCGTTGGTGCTGGTCTGGCGCCATGAGGAGCCAGAGGATATCCGCGGCGGTGTCGACGTCGAGGCCCGGCTTCAGGGGGCCCTTCGCAGTCACGACAGTGATGACATTGCGGGCACCGGTCAGGCGTTCCTGTTCACTGACGCGCCAGAGTTCGGCGAGTTCGGGGGCGGACGTGCTGGCTTGGCGAAGCACCTCGTTGATCGCGCTGAAGCGGCCGGCTATCCCGGCGGAGAACCGGGCGAATCCCCGTATCGCCTGCTCGGAGTCGGGAGCGTTGACAACGTCGAGAAAGGACGGCCGCTGTGACATCGGGATGGGGTCGTGGTCACCCGCGATCGCGGCGTCCCGTGCCAGTTTGAGCAGTTGCGCCTTCGAACCGACAGCGAACACGGTCGGCTTGGACACCTGGGCCCGGACCGCGATCTGATCGATGGTCGTGGCGGCGTACCCCTGTTCGACGAACAGTTCCAGCGCGGCCACCACGATCGCGTTGCGGGTGCGCAGCGCGGACTCTTCGCGCACCGGCGAGGTATAGCGGCGGCGGGGGTTGACCTCGCTCATGTATTGAGATTACCGTAAGTAAATCCACTTTATCTTAAGTAAAACTAATCGAGGTGCTCATGAGTCTGACCTATATCGCTCAAGCCAGCGACCACCAGCGCCTGGAGTGGATCGGCGGCAGCGTCATGTCCGTACTCCTGGACGCCGATGCCACCGGCGGGCAGCTCACCATGATCCGCACTCAGCTAAAGCGCGGCGACGCCTCGCCCGTGCACATGCACAGCAATGAGGACGAGATGTTCATGCTGCTGAAGGGCAGCGGCATCTTCTGGGTCGGCGAAGACCGTCACGAGGTCGACGAGGGCGGCGTGGTGTTCCTTCCCCGCAATCTGCCGCACGCCTACCGCATCACCTCCGACACGGTCGATCTACTCACTCTCTGCACCCCCGGCGGCGTCGAAAAATTCTTCCGCGCCGCCGGCCACGACCTGCGGGACCCCAAGCCCGACAACTGGGCCCTCACCCCGGCCACCATGGCACAAGCCGCCATCGTCGGCGGCCAGACCATCCTCGGACCACCGAAGACAGACGCCTGAACCCTCTCCCCAGGCCTCTTCACTCATTTGCCTGACCTGAACTGGCTCGGCCGGTGTCCGCACGGCGGATCAGCCAGCGAC
>JAOPWA010000412.1 GCA_025965915.1 Dactylosporangium sp.
CCGCTGGCCAAACCGGTCGTCGGACTGGTCGCCTTCTTCAGCTTCGTCGGCAACTGGAACAACTTCTTCCTGCCCTACCTGGTGCTGCCCAACAGCGACCAGTTCCCCATCCAGGTAGGACTCAACCAACTGCTGTCCTCCACGCCGTCCTTCAACCCGGTCGCCGGCGCGGGGCTGAACATCACCATCCCCGAACTCGCCTTGGCCATCATCATCGCCATCCTGCCCGTGCTGGTCCTCTTCCTCTTCTCGCAACGGACCCTGGTCTCCGGCATGCTCGCCGGGTCCACCAAGGGATAGGAGAACGCTTCCTGCCCTGAAGCCTGGCAGCGCTTCAAGTGAGCCCGACGCTCTGGCTGTGTTTCAAGACGCCTGCCCAGCACAACACCGACCTGCAACGGACCACTGATCGAATCGCGAGCTGATCGAGCCATGACCCTCACCGACCTGCCCTACTCCGAACTAGTGGACTATCGCGCCGAGATAGCACCCCCTGCGGACTTCGACGCCTTTTGGGAAGAGACTTTGGCCCAGGCTCGCGCCCGGGACGCTGAACCGGAGCTGACCCTGGTACGGGACACCTTCCTGACCACAGTGGACGTCTTCGATGTCCGTTTCCCTGGATGGAACGGAGAGCCCGTCGCGGCTTGGCTCGTGCTGCCAGTTGGTGCCGACGAGCCGCTGCCCGTCATCGTCAAGTTCCTCGGGTACAGCGGAGGACGAGGCTTGCCTACCGAGCATCTGCTGCCGCCGTCGGCCGGGTACGCACACCTGGTGGTAGACAGCCGCGGGCAGGGCCATACCACCCCCGACCACGGCGAGGGCTCCGGCACCCAATGGGTTGAAGGCTTCATGACCCGCGGCATCGAGGATCCCCACCACCATTACTATCGGCGGCTCATGACTGACTGCGTCCGGGCTGTCGACGCAGTCGAGCGACTGCCTCAGATCGACCCTTCTCGGATCATTCTGGCTGGTAGCAGTCAGGGCGGCGGCCTAACTCTCGCCGTAGCCGGTCTGGCTCCGGACAAGATTGCCGCCGCGCTTCCGGACGTCCCCTTCCTGTGCCACTACCGCCGCGGCACCGATATCAGCAGCGAAGGCCCGTATCTCGAGATCGTCAAATATCTGCGTAGCCACAGCCGCCAGATGGTGGAGAGGACCTTCGCCACACTCAACTACTTCGACGGCGTCCACTTCGCAAGCCGCGCTGGCGCTCCCGCCCTGTTCAGCGTTGGCATTATGGATCCCATCTGCCCACCCTCCACCGTCTACACGGCATACCACCACTACGCCGGCCCGCGGGAGATGACCGTGTGGGAGTTCGGGGACCACGGTGGTGGGTATAGCTCGGCCCATGTCGTGCAGCTCTCCTGGCTCTACAAGCAAGGGCTCGCACCGGCCCCACGGTAACTACGGCCAGGCGGAGCCGGCGTCACCCTCTTCGTCGAGGGCTGGCCTTCCAGGGCGGCGATCTGCGCGACGTTCCCACTGCCCGTGTCGACCAGGTCGAACTGCTCCCACGGACCGATCGCGGGTGGCGATAGGCGGCTGGGTTTCGGCCTCGGCGGTGACGTAACGGTCGTTGCCGGGACGCTGCACGTCGGGTAGCTGACGCGCGGCCGCAAGGGCTGCGAGCGATCAGTGCGGGCTCAGACCGCCGCGACCGCCCGGTCCTTCTCGGCTTCGATGGTCGGCCGCACGACCTGCGGCACAACCCGGTGAACGGTCGCCAGTACACACGCCAGCAGGAGGCCGGTCGTGCCGGCGATGCCCATCGCGCCACCGACATATGCCGTCAACAGCTGGAACCGGCCCAACTCGTCCGGCGGGGTCGACAGCACCTGGTCGGTCAGCTTCAGTGCGAGCCCGGCGCCAGCCAGCAACACAAGGCCGGCGATGGTGAGCGTGCGCACCGCGAACCGGTTCGACGGGCCATAGTCGACACCGCCGTGGCGGCGCTGCGCTATGACGATGAACAGCCCGGCGGCGCAAGCCCAGGCGCCAACGAGGAGTAGGGCGGCCACCGCGTCGCTGGGCCGATGCCAGCCGGCTGAGAGGGTCGCGACCCCCGCGACCGCGGCGAACAGGGCGCCGAGTACAGCGCCGACTCCGCGCAGCCGGGCTGGCAGTACCAGCATGAACGCAACCGCGACCGACGCCGCGATGGTGGTGTGTCCGCTGGGCAGGCTGTTGCCGGCGGCCGCCCGCTGCAGATCGACTCCCAGTTCCGGCCGGTTGATGACCTGCTTGAGAACCTGGGCCGTCACGTTGGCGCCGACGATGAGGAGAATCGCTGCGAATGCGACCGCGATCCGGCGCCGCATCAGTGCGATGAAGCCGACGACTGCCGTGGCGATCGCCAACGACAGCGCCGATATGGTGTTGAGGACGGTGTTGACGGGGCCCTCGACCTGGGCCTGCCCGATCCTGTTGCCGGTCAAGGCCACCATGTCCAGCAGTTGCCCGTGTTTGGACTGTACGAAAAAGTGGCAAACCGCCGCGAAGCCGGCCACCTCGGCACCCGCGAGCACGAGCAACAACAAAGCCAGACCGATCGGCCATCTACGCATGCGCATAACGTCTCCGATTCCCGGTCCTGCCAAACGAACCAGTCGTAGGGGTCGTTCGAACCTAGGCATGCGACCAGAGGCAGATCGGCCAGCGGAGTTCGCCGGCAGCCGGGTGTCCGGCCCGGCTAGCTGAGGATCGACGGCCAGCGGACCGTCCAACCACCGGGTCCTCTTCTGGCCCCCGCTATGTCACGAGGCGGCGGCAACAAGCGGGCGCCACACCACGCTAACCGGCATCGGGACGAGGAACTACTCAACGACGTGACCGGGTCAGTCGCGTGCGGAGACGGATGAACAAACCGGCCTGACACCGCCGTCGAGGGCACACGATGATGGCACCTGACATGCGTCATAGTGGGAGCATGGTTCACCGGGCCCGGGCTGATCGTCAACAACCGGGCGTTGCGCTCGCCGGATCACCACCCTGGTAAACAGTCCCACAACCGCCGCAACCGCGAGGGACAACAGCAGGCCGGTCACCGGCCGGCCGGTGACCGAGCCCCCGAAATAGCCCAACAGTGCCGCATAGGTCGACCACAGCATCGAACCGACCGCAGACGTAGGCGTGAACCGGCGCAGCCGCCAGCGCAGCATGCCGACAAGCACCGCGCCGACCGTGCCACCGCCGGGCACCCACCGGCCGGCCACCAGGACCGGAGAACCCCAACGGGTGATATTGCGGGTCAACCACGTCATTGCCGCCGCGCCCGACGACCTGTCACCCCACCAACCGAGGATCCGCTCCCCGGCCACCCGACCGAGCAGGTAGAGCACATGGTCGGACAGCGAACAGCCGACCGTCGCAACCGCGATCACTCCGAGCAACGAGACGCCCGTGGAGGCGGCCAGCACCCCCATCCCGACCAGTACCGCTTCGGTGGGCACCAACGGGACCACAGCGACCACAAACACAGTGATCAGCGCCGTGGCGTTCATGCCGGCCCTACTCGGTCCTCAGCGCTCGTCACCCACGCCGGCCACGCCACGCATCCTGGTCCCCATTCGACCGTCAGCACCATGTTCAGGGTGATCGCCACACCATCCAGGATGGCGGCGTGGGCTGGGAATGAGCTGAGAATGAGCTGAACAACGACTAAAACGTCGGACCCGGTTGTTCAGTCAACCACTGGTGCCCCGCAACCTCTGCGACAGGGCGGGGGCACTCGGTGATCGAGCCAAAACGCACTGTTCTGCCGCTGGTAGAGCGTCGACGATCCGCGTGCGGGACACGTCCGACTCTGCCGACGAGGGACGTTGTCGTACTGCCGGACTGAAAGCGAGCACCTCCTGCGTCAGTCGGTCGACGGCCAGGCTGGATATGCGGCGCGCGGCGAGCCGGCACGGGGATCTGGTCCCGCGTTACCGCTTCTTAGCGCAGGCCGGCGAAGAGGTCGTCCTCCGGCAGCGCCGCCCCGGTGCTGTCGTGTACCCGGACGAAGGTCTCTAATCCCATCAGCTCCGTGAACCGTTCCTTGCCCATCCGCAGGAAGAAGATGTTCTCGCCCTGACTGGCATGTGCGGCCAACGCGTCGAACTTCTGCGCACCGAACATGCTCGTGTCCACCCAGGTGGTGATCTCGTCATCGGGCAGGCCGATCTGCGGTCCGGGGTCCGCCGCGGATGCATCCGGTTCCTGCCACTCGACGCCGAACTCCCGCATCACCTGCCCGAACTCCTCCATCTTCGAGCGCGGCGCCGTGCTCCAGTAGACCTTCGCAGGACTACCGGTCAGCGCGACCGCCGCCATCGTGACGCGGTGGGCCTGAATGTGATCGGGGTGGCCATAGAAGCCGTTCTCGTCGTAGGTGACGACGACGTCGGGCTGATAGTGCCGGATCAGCTCAGCCAGCCGTTGCGCCGCTTCTGCCACAGGTGTGGTCCAAAATGAGCCGGGCGCGTCGTTTGTCGGCCAGCCCATCATCCCGGAGTCGGCGTAACCGAGAAGCTCGAGATGGGTGACCTTCAACGCCGCGCAGCTGGCTTCGAGCTCATCCCGGCGCATCGCGACTACGGCGGCCGGGTCGTGCCCCGGTTCACCGGGTTTGACGCCGCCCGGGGCGTCACCGCAGCGTCCGTCGGTGCAGGTCACCAGGACCGTCGTGATCCCTTCCGCCGCATAGCGGGCGAGGGCACCACCGGTGCTCGTCGCCTCGTCATCGGGGTGGGCGTGCACCGTCATCAACGTCAGGGGTCGAACAACCATGACACCACCCTACGAGCACAGCCGCGCCGCCTGCTGGCGGACTAACAGCTCGCACGTGGCTGAGGTGGTCGGCTCATCCGAGGGTTCACTGAACGAGGTGTCGACTCTCTGGGGTATTCCGACCTCAGCAATCGTTCACCCCGATGTGCGGGCGTCGGCATGGGCCAGGGAATACCCGAGCATCGATAGAATCGATATCACGCCGGCCACGAACAGGTTCACCGGCACCCCTGCGACGCGGGGTATCTGTCCGGGCTCATCTTCAGCCGCGGCCCCTGGCACCGCAACGGCGATGAAGAAGGGCGCATAGCTGAGGACCGGATGCAGTGCAGCGACCTTCAGGGCGAGTTCCTGCTCGCCGCGTGATCCCGGCCGCCACAGCAGCCACAGGGAGGCGATCGACCATCCCACGTCGGTTACGACCGCCGATGCCACGTGGAAGCGGGCGTGT
>JAOPWA010000423.1 GCA_025965915.1 Dactylosporangium sp.
CCACGCCCGCCTCACACTGGAACGCACTGGCCGTCGCCTCCGTCGTCGCGATCCTGACGTGGACGCCGATCCCGCTCATCCTGGGCCTGCTGTCTTTGAGGCAGATCCGCCGGTACGGCCAGCGCGGCAAGCGGCTGGCCCTCACCGGCGTGGTCGTGGGGGCGATCTTCGTGCTCATCTACCTGTACGTCCTGGTCCTCGCGAGCTTCTAGAGGCGTGCCCCGTCCCGTCATCACGTCCCCATGATCACGGAAGTTCGTGTCGCGACAGCGACCCCACCTTTCCGTGATCATGGTGGAGGGGCGGGAACCGTCACACGTTGGAAACACACGGTCATGCGGTCGAAACCGCAGCGCGTCGAAGCCCGAAACAGCGGTTCGTAATTCTTTCGCGCATCCGGTGGTTGGTGGGCAGTGCCGCCCAGGTCAGCCGGGAGGCAGGAAAACCGACCGAGAGGAGGCCGCGTGCCGCCGATCAACTACGGCGACACCGCCTGGGTGCTCGCTTCGAGCGCGCTCGTACTGCTCATGACGCCGGGCCTGGCCCTGTTTTACGGCGGCATGGGGCGGAGCAAGAGCGTGCTCAACATGCTCATGATGAACTTCGCCACGATCGCCGTGGTCAGCGTGCTGTGGGTGGTCTACGGCTACAGCCTGTCCTTCACCACGGACCACTTCCATGGCCTGATCGGCGGCTCCGACGCGTACGGCCTGCGAGGCACGTTCGACGCCCTGACCGGCGCCGACGGCGACAAGATCCCTGTTCTTGCGTTCTCGTCGTTCCAGCTCATGTTCGCGATCATCACACCGGCCCTGATCAGCGGCGCGATCGCTGACCGGGTGAAGTTCAGCTCCTGGCTGATCTTCGTGGCGGTGTGGACGACCATCGTCTACTTCCCGGTCGCGCACTGGGTGTTCTTCTTCGACAACGGTAACGGCGGCTGGATCGCCGATCACCTGAAGGCGTTCGACTTCGCCGGTGGAACCGCCGTGCACGTCAATGCCGGCGCGGCGGCGCTTGCCCTGACGCTCGTACTCGGCAAGCGGGTCGGCTGGCCCAAGGAGAAGTTCAAGCCGCACAACGTGCCCATGGTGCTGCTCGGCGCCGGCCTGCTGTGGTTCGGCTGGTTCGGTTTCAACGCCGGTTCGGCGCTGGCCGCGAATGGGCTGGCCTCGATCGCGTTCGTGAACACGCAGGTGGCGACCGGTGCCGCGCTGCTGGGCTGGATCATCGTGGAGTGGCTGCGCGACGGCAAGCCGACGACCCTCGGTGCGGCGTCGGGTGCGGTGGCCGGCCTGGTCGCCATCACCCCGGCATGTGCCACGATCGAGCCTCTCGGCGCGATCGCGCTCGGCTTGATCGCCGGTGCGGTGTGCGCTCTGGCCATCAGCCTCAAGTACAAGTTCGGCTTCGACGACGCCCTCGACGTGGTGGGCGTCCACCTCGTCGGTGGCGCCACTGGCGCCCTGCTCATCGGCCTCCTGGCCGCACCCTTCATCGCCGGTACCGGTGGTGTGAAGGGGCTCCTCTACGGCGGCGGATTCGCCCAACTCGGCAAGCAGGCGATCGCGGTCGTCGCGGTAGGCGTGTACTCGTTCGTCCTGGCGTACCTCATCGGCCTGGTGATCCAGAAGACCATCGGGTTGCGCGTTACACCTGAGGCCGAGGTCGAAGGCCTCGACACCGCCGAGCACGCGGAGAGTGCGTACGACTTCGCGCCGACCGGCTCGGGTGGGGCGTTCGCCCTCGCGGGTGTCGGTTCGGCGAAGCCGAGTGCCGACGATGCCAAGACGGAGCAGATCAGCGAGAAGGTCGCGGGTTAGCGTGCGGTGATGGAGGGAGTGGGCATGAAACTGGTGACCGCGGTCATCAAGCCGTACCAGCTCGATGCGGTCAAGGAGGCTCTGCATGCGATGGGTGTGGCCGGTCTGACCGTCAGCGAGGTCCAGGGGTACGGGCGCCAGAAGGGCCACACCGAGGTGTACCGGGGAGCCGAGTACGCGGTGGAGTTCGTACCGAAGATCCGGGTCGAGGTCCTCATCGACGAGATCGACGTCGACAAGGTCGTCGACGCGGTCGTGACGGCGGCCCGCACGGGGAAGATCGGCGACGGCAAGGTGTGGATAACGCCGGTCGAAGACGTGGTGCGGGTTCGCACCGGCGAGCGTGGGCTCGACGCCCTGTAAACCGGTATGGGAGACGTGGTGACGACACCGGCGGCCATCGAGGTGCCCGCCGGTGTCGGCGCTCCGGCGCGGGCTGCCAGGGCCCGCGCCTTCGACGCGTGGCTGGCCACGCTGCTCCCGGCCGGTGACGACCTGGCGCTCGTTGCCGTGGGTGGACTCGCCCGCCGGGAATGCGCGCCGCACGGTGACCTCGACCTCGTCCTGCTGCATGCCGGGCAGGCCGAGGTCGACTCGGTCGCCGAGAAGGTGTGGTACCCGATCTGGGACGCGCGGATGTCGCTGGACCATTCAGTACGCACGGTCGACGAGGCCGTCGACGTCGCGGGTACCGATGTCAAGGCCGCACTCGGCATGCTGGACGCGCGCCTGGTCGCCGGAGACGCGCGACTGCTCGCGCGGCTGCGCGAGCGGGTCACGGCGCAGTGGCGGCGCACAGCGGTGCGGATGCTTCCGGAGCTGCGGGAGCTGACCCAGCGGCGCTGGGACGCCCACGGAGAGCTCGCGTTCCTGCTGGAAGGCGACGTGAAGGAGGCCCGCGGGGGCCTGCGGGACCTCGGGGTGCTGCGCGGCATCGGATACGCCGGCGTGGCCGACGCGACCCGTCCGGCCGTCCGCGCGGCGCAGCGGTGGCTGCTCGACGTCCGCGACGCGCTGCACACGGTGACAGGGCGGCGGATCGACCGCATACTCGCCCAGGACCGGGCCGAACTGGCCCGCCTGCTCGATCTCGCCGGCCCCGACGACGTGCTCCGGCGGGTGACGGACGCGGCCCGCACCGTCGCGTACGCCGTCGACGACGCCTGGCGCGCCGTCGACGGCTGGGGGCAGGGGCGCTCGACCGTCGCCCGTACGCCGCGCAGCCCGATCGCGCGCGACGTCGTCGAGCAGAACGGGGAGGTCGTGCTCGCGCGGACGGCCGTCACGCCGAGACCCGACCCCAGCCTCGCCCTGCGGATCGCCGCCGCAGCCGCCCGCGCCCGGCTGCCCATCGCCCGGCCGACCCTGGAATGGCTGGCCGAGTTCTCGTCCCCGCTGCCGAGCCCATGGCCGGCGCCGGCCCGCGACGCCCTGCTGACGCTGCTGGGTGCGGGCGACTCGTTGGCCCCGACCTGGGAGGCGTGCGACCGGCACGGCCTGGTCGCCCGCTGGCTACCCGAGTGGGCCCGGGTGCGCAGCCTGCCCCAGCACAACCCGGTCCACCGGTTCACCGTCGACCGCCACCTCGTGGAGACCGCCCGGGTGGCCGCTTCGTACGCCCGCGAGGTGCCCCGCCCGGACCTGCTGGTGCTGTCGGCGCTGCTGCACGACGTCGGCAAGGGCCTGCCGGGTGACCACAGCGTCGTCGGTGCGCCCGTGGCAGCCGCGGCCGCCACCCGCATCGGGCTGCCGGTTTCGGACGTCGCGATGGTCGAGCGGGTCGTACGCCTGCACCTGCTCCTGCCGGAGACCGCGACCCGCCGGGACCTGGCCGACCCGGTGACTGTGCGGACGGTGGCCGACGCGGTGGGCGACAGCGACACGCTCGCGTTGCTGTACGCGCTGGCCCGCGCCGACGCCGCCGCGACCGGTCCGGCCGCCTGGTCGTCATGGAAGGGCCGGCTGACCGCGGATCTCGTCGACCGGGTCGCGCATGCGCTGGACACCGGCCAGGTACCCCGGATGCCGCCCATCGCCGCGCCGATCGCGGTCGGTCCCCTTCCCGGCGTACGCGTGAGCAGAGATCGGATCGTGGTGACCGCGACCGACCGTCCGGGCCTGCTCGCCGCGGTCGCCGGTTGCCTGTCGCTGCACCGCCTCGACGTCGTGGCCGCCGACGCTTCCACCCACAACGGCATCGCACGGGTGGTGTGTGGCGTGCAGCCGCGCTACGGCAGCGAGCCGGTCTCGGCAGTGCTCGTCGGCGACCTGCATCGCGCCGCAATCGGAGAATTGGACGTCGCTGCACGGCTGGCAGCACGCGAACGGTCGGCGCGTCGGCCTGTCGACGCCGCGGATCCCCGCGTCGTCTGGCAGCCGGCCACCGGCGCGGCCGTCCTCGAACTGCGCGCCACGGACTCGCCAGGGCTGCTCTACCGGGTGGCGAACGCCCTCGCCATGGCCGGTGCGCGGGTCCGGGCGGCGCGGATCTCGACACTGGGCGGCGACGTCGTCGACGCGTTCTACCTGGTCGGCCCGTGGGATGACGCGGATGAGCGGGCGGAAATCGAAGCCGCGGTCATCGGGGCGGTTGCCCCGGCTGCCGGGTAGCGCCCGGCGCACCGCTCGGCTGTTGCGGACGTTGTAGCGGGTTCGCAAGTTTTATTTAAGAATGTCTTTATTTCAATGGAATGCGTTGACCATGACGGGTCGCGGCGCGGAGTATTCGGGCCACTTCGTCCAGAGAGCGCTCTCCCCAGTCGACAGGAGTCATTCCATCGTGGTTTCCAGGAGGGTCGTCCTCGGCGGCGCCATCGCCGCCGGGATCGGTACGCCGTTGGTCATGTCCGGTCTCTTCTCCGAGGCGCAGGCCGCCGACGGGCTGCCGGTCACTGTGGTCAACAACACCGGCCGCTTCGCCAACAAAGACATCTTCATGTACATCGTCGGCACCGACCTGAAGACGGGGCGACAGAGCTTCGTGCGCTCGGGCGGGCGCCTGACGCCGTCCCAGCCCACCGACAACGGTCCGGCCGGTTTCGCCGATCTCGCGATCCCGCTCGCGGCGAACGGGTCAACCACGGTGGTGCTGCCCAACATGTCCGGGCGGATCTACTTTTCGGTGAAGGACAAGATCAAGTTCAAGGTCGTATCGGACGGCGCCGGTCGGCCCGCGCTGCAGTTCCCCGCCGGCTGGGTGGCAGGCGACCCCAGCTTCTCGGTGCTGCACGACTGCGTCGAGTTCACGTTCAACGGCGCCGGAATGTTCTGCAACACGACCATGGTCGACATGTTCAGCATCCCGATGGCCATCACCCTGACCGGCGCGAAGACGCAGACGACGGGCACGCTGGCGGCCGGCGGCCGGGACAAGATCTTCGCCGCGCTTCGCGCCGTCCCCGAGTTCGCCCGGCTCGTGGTCGGCGACAATCTCCGCGTGATCGCGCCGGGCCACGGCATCGAGGCGGGCCTGTTCTCGCCGACCTTCTACGACTCCTACATCGACGCGGTGTGGAGGAAGTACCAGACGACCGACCTCAGGATCACCGCCAACGGAAAGGTGTTCACGGGCCGGGTCAACGGCGACAGGCTGGTCTTCGGCGGCGGGGTCGCGCCGTTCCGGAAGCCGACCACCAGGGACGTGCTCTTCTGCGACGGTGCGCTCGCCGCGCCCAACGACGGGGTGACCGGGCCGGTCGCCGCGATGCTGGGTGCGGGCTTCAATCGGGCGACCCTGCTCGACCGCGCCGATCAGCCGATCGTCAACCCGGCCGAGTTCTACCGGGGCGCCCTGGCCAACCACTACTCCCGGGTCATGCACGTCAACTCCGTGGACGGGAAGGCGTACGGGTTCGCCTTCGACGACGTGGTCGACTTCGCCTCTTTCATCCAGGACACCGCGCCGAAGGAGTTGACCGTGACGCTGACCCCGTTCGGCTCGTCAGGGGTGTCGACATCCGCTGTCCGGCCCGTACCGAGCGGCTCGCCGCGCCGCTGACCTGAGCCCGGCCGCGATTCGGCTCCGGTGCGGCATGGTCGTTCGCCCGTCGGTCAGACTGCAAACTTGGAAGCGTCGCCCCGCCGGGCCCCGCCAGGCTCGGCGCGGGTGACCGCTCGGCAAACCGCTCCGGCCCTATACCCTTGCGTCGGGGCGGCTGCCCCGGGTACCCGCAAAAATTCCGACATTCAGGGATGTAGGCCGTGTTTGATACGCTTAGCGACCGGCTCTCCGGGATCTTCTCCAAGCTGCGAAGCAAGGGGCGGCTCACCGACGCCGACATCGACGCCACGGCGCGCGAGATCCGCCTCGCGCTGCTGGAGGCGGATGTCGCGTTGCCCGTGGTCAAGGCGTTCATCGCCCGGCTGAAGGAGCGGGCCCGCGGCGCGGAGGTCTCCGAGGCGCTCAACCCGGCGCAGCAGATCATCAAGATCGTGCACGAGGAACTGGTACAGGTCCTCGGTGGCGAGGGCCGCCGGCTGCAGTTGGCGAAGCAGCCGCCCAGCGTGATCATGTTGGCGGGTCTGCAGGGTTCGGGTAAGACGACCCTGGCCGGCAAGCTCGCCCGTCACCTCAAGGCACAGGGTCACCAACCACTGCTCGTCGCCGCCGACCTTCAACGGCCCAACGCGGTCAACCAGCTACAGGTCCTCGGCGGCCGGGCCGGCGTCGAGGTCTTCGCTCCGGAGCCGGGCAACGGCTTGGGTGACCCGGTGGCGGTGGCCCGGGAGTCGATCGAGTACGCCCGACGGCAGATGCGCGACATCGTCATCGTCGACACGGCCGGCCGGCTCGGTATCGACACCGAGATGATGGCGCAGGCCGCCGCGATCCGCGACGCGGTCGACCCCGACGAGGTCCTGTTCGTCATCGACGCGATGGTCGGCCAGGACGCGGTGGCGACGGCCGAGGCATTCCGCGACGGCGTCGGCATCAGTGGTGTGGTGCTCTCCAAGCTGGACGGCGACGCCCGGGGGGGTGCGGCGCTGTCGGTGCGTCACGTCACCGGTCAGCCGATCCTGTTCGCCTCCACCGGCGAGAAGCTGGAGGACTTCGACGTCTTCCACCCCGACCGGATGGCCTCCCGCATCCTCGGCATGGGCGACGTACTGACCCTCATCGAGCAGGCCGAGGCGGCGTTCGAGGACGACCAGAAGGAGCGGATGACCGCCAAGCTCATGGGCGGTCAGCAGTTCACGCTCGAGGACTTCCTGGAGCAGATCGTCGCGGTACGTCGGATGGGCCCCATCGCCAACATTCTGTCGATGATGCCCGGCATGGGGCAGGTCAAGGACCAACTCGCCGAGGTGGACGACAAGCACTTCGACCGCATCACGGCGATAATCCGCTCGATGACCCCGGGGGAGCGGGAGAACCCGAAGATCCTCAATGGATCGCGGCGGGTGCGCATCGCCAACGGTTCGGGGGTCACCGTCATGGAGGTCAACCAGCTGCTCAACCGCTTCACCGAGGCGCAGAAGATGATGAAGCAGATGGGCGGGATGATGGGGCTGCCCGGAGCGCGGCGCAAGGCGACCAAGTCGCCCAAGAACAAGCGCAAGGGCACCAAGGGCGGCGGCCGGCCGCGCGTTGGCGGTATGCCGGCCGGGCTTCCCGGTGGTTTCCCCGGGATGCCGGCGCTGCCCCCCGGCCTGGACCCCGGCGCGCTCGACCCCAACGGAGGGCAGGGCGGATTCAAGCCCCCGAAGATCGACTTCTCTAAGCTGAACAAGCGAGACGGGAAGTAGGCGTCGCCTCCGCGTCTTCCAACTTGAGCGACCTCACAGGGGCGCTCCGGTTCCGAAAACGCGTGAGCGCGGATCGGGTAGGCAATAATCATTTGAGCGTTGTCCGTCGCTGTGACGCAGATAACCGCTTCGATGTGCGCCAGGCCCCTGTCTATCGGGTACGGCGTCTACTGACCGGGGTCGCTCGAGTGGGGGCGGCCGGCGAGGTTGTGCCTATTGGGGGCGGTGCATGCGCGAACGTGGGCTCAGCGAGATTCTGTCTGGTCGCAGGCTCAAGAAGATCCTGTCCTTGCTCGGGTGCGGGGTGGTCGCGGGCGTCGTCGTGGCGGCGGCGGCCCTCCCGGCCGCCGCGATGACCGGGGCGCTGACGACTGCCGGCATGGGCGCGTTCGACAGCCTTCCCACCGACTTCACCTCGGTGCCCGCCCCGCAGAGTTCGTTCATCTACGCTGCCGACGGCAAGACCCTGCTGGCGATGCTCTATGACGAGAACCGGCGCGACGTCCGGCTCTCCGAGGTCGCGCCTGTCATGCAACAGGCCATCGTCGCCTCCGAGGACACCCGCTTCTACCAGCACAACGGCGTGGACTTCAAGGGCATGGCCCGGGCGCTGGTCGCCAACAACGGCGGCGACTCGCAGGGCGCCTCGACCCTGACCATGCAGTACGTGCGCCAGAGCGCCATCTACTCCGCGAAGACGCCCGAGGACGTCGTGGCCGCGAGCGAGAAGACCAAGGCGCGCAAGCTACGCGAGATCAAGCTCGCCATGGCGCTGGAGAAGAAGCTCAACAAGCAGCAGATCCTGGAGCGGTACCTCAACATCGCGCCATTCGGTCACGGCGCATGGGGCATCTACGCGGCCAGCCACGTGTACTTCAACAAGGACCCCAAGGACCTCACCCTGCCCGAGGCGGCGCTGCTCGCCGGGCTGGTGCAGGCGCCGTCGGTGTACGACCCGGCCGACGCGGCCCACCCGGAGAAGCGCGACGCCGCGCTCAAACGGCGTGAGCACGTGTTCGACCAGTTGGTCAAGGCGCACCAGATCACCGCACAGCAGGCCGATGAGGCGCGTAAGGCGCCGCTGAAGATCACCGACCAGCGTCCGTCGCAGGGCTGTGTCTCGGTGCCGTACCCGACTCTCGGAGCGGGTTTCTTCTGCGACTACCTGTACCGCTGGTGGCTGGAGCAGCCGGCATTCGGAGCGGACGCCTTCGAGCGCGAGAACCGGCTGCGCAGCGGCGGGTACACGATCATCAGCTCGCTCGACATGGGCATCCAGCAGGCGATGAAGCGCAACGTCGACGCGAAGATCAAGACCACCGATCGGCGGGCGCTGATGCTCAGCGCCGTCGAGCCGGGCACCGGTCGGGTGCTGGCGATGGCCACCAACCGCAACTTCAGCCTCGACACCAGCGGCAACCTGCCCAACCCGGACTCCAAGAAGACCGGGCCCGGTGCCTTCCCCAACACCACCAACCCGCTGATCGCCGGGGGAGGGGGAGTCGACGGCTACCAGGCGGGATCGACGTTCAAGATGTTCACCATGCTCGCCGCGCTGGAGCAGGGCCTGCCGCTCAACACCGTGATCGACGCCCCGCCCGTGTACCACTCGCACTACCCCACGGAAGGGACCAACTGTCCGGGCACCAAAGACTGGTGCCCGAAAAACGCCAGCGCCACCGAGCAGGGCAAGTTCGACATGTGGACCGGGTTCGGCAAGTCCGTGAACACGTTCTTCGTGCCGCTCGAGGAGCGGATCGGCGCCGAGCATGTGGTGGACGTGGCGACCCGGCTCGGCATCCAGTTCCGGTCCCCGGACGACCGTGGCCTGGCGCAGGACGCCCACACCTGGGGTGCGTTCACACTGGGCGTTTCGGCGACCACCCCGATCGACCTCGCCGGGGCGTACGGAACCCTCGCCAACGACGGCGTGCACTGCGCGCCGACCCCGATCGTGGAGATCCGCGACTCGTCGGGCAAGAAGCTGGATACCGGTAAGCCGAAATGCACCAACGCCATCAGCAGCGACGTCGCGCGCGCCGCGACAGACGCCGCGCGCTGCCCCGTCGGTGACCACGGCGGCCTGAACCAGTGCCGTGGGGCGTCGACCGCGAGCGGCGTCGCCGCGACCGTGGGCCGGCCGGTGTTCGGCAAGACCGGTACGACCGACACCAACGAGTCGGCGACGCTGGTCGCGTCGACCCGCCAGGTCGCGGTCGCAGGGATGGAGGCCGACCCGGACTGGCCGCGCGACCCGAGCGCCGACCACAACCACGTCGACGCCGCGGTGTCGGAGACGCTGCGGGACGCCATGGCGGGCAAGCCCGCCATGGACTTCCCGCCGCCCAGCAGCCGTCTCGCCTTCGGTAAATGACCCGACCGGTAGGTTGAGGCGCATGACGCTGCACGTGCGGGGCGTGGTGCTGCCCGACGACGAGGTACGCGATCTGTGGTTGGTCGGAGATCGGGTGACGCTGCGGCCGGTGCCGGGCGCCGAGACCGTCGCCGACGGCGGCTTCGTCCTCCCGGGGCTGGTCGACGCGCATTGCCACATCGGGATCGCGCCGGGTGGCGCCCCCATCGGCGGGCTGGACGACGCCCGGGTCCTCGCCGCGCTCGACCGCGACGCCGGGGTCCTGGCGATCCGGGACGCGGGTTCGCCGTACCCGTACCCGGAGTTGGACGACGACCGGGAGGTGCCGCGCCTGAGTCGCGCGGGTCGTCATGTCGCTCCGCCGCGCCGCTATCTGCGCGACATCGGGGTGGAGGTGACCGCCGCCGAGTTGCCGGGCGAGGCGGCGCGGCAGGCGGCGGCCGGCAACGGCTGGGTGAAGCTCGTCGGCGACTGGATCGACCGCGACACCGGCGACCTCGCGCCGGCCTGGGATCCGGCGGACATGGCCGCCGCGATCAAGTCGGCCCATGAGGCCGGCGCCCGGGTGGCGGTCCACACCTTCGCCGAGGAGTCGGTCGCGGCGCTGGTCCGCGCCGGCGTGGACTCCGTGGAGCACGGCACGGGCCTGGCCGACGACGACATCGCTGAGATGGCGCGCCGGGGCACGGCGCTGGTGCCAACCATGATCAATATCGAGACGTTCGGCGACATCGCCGCGCACGCCGAGGGGAAGTTCCCCGGCTACGCCCGGCACATGCGCGCGCTGGGCGACCGGTTTCCGGCCGTGGTGGCGGCGGCGTACGAGGCCGGCGTGCCGATCTACGTCGGCACCGACGCCGGTGGTGGCATCCACCACGGCCTCGCCGTGCAGGAGATGCTGCGCCTGCACCAGCGGGCCGGGTTGTCCGCTCTGGACGTGCTGCGGGCCGGATCATGGGGGGCGCGGGAGTGGCTGGGCTTTCCCGGCCTCGTCGAGGGTGGCCTGGCCGACCTGGTTGTCTACGACTCCGATCCCCGCCGCGACCTGCGGGTGCTCGCCGCGCCGAGGCGGATCGTCCTGCGCGGGCGGGTCGTCGCCTGAGTGCTGTCGGTCGCCCGGCAGGCGGGCCGGTGGGCGGAGCGCCTAGGATGACCGGTCATGGCACGTGTGCTCACACCCAGGGCAGAAGACTTCCCCCGCTGGTACCAGGACGTGATCGCAAAGGCCGAACTGGCCGACAATGGTCCGGTCCGGGGGACCATGGTCATCCGACCGGCGGGGTACGCGATCTGGGAACGCATGCAGTCCGACATGGACAACCGGATCAAGGCGGCCGGCGCGCATAATGCGTACTTCCCGCTGTTCATCCCGGAGAGCTACCTGCGTCGCGAGGCCGAGCACGTCGAGGGCTTCTCCCCGGAGCTGGCGGTCGTCACCCACGCGGGCGGCAAGCAGCATTCCGAGCCGGT
>JAOPWA010000431.1 GCA_025965915.1 Dactylosporangium sp.
ACAGGTCGTCGCGAGGGATGTGGACGGCGGCGGCGAGCCTGTCCGCGAGCGGTTCGACGACCTCGTGTACGCGCCGGGTGCCCAACCGGTGCGGCCGGACTGGGCCGACGGTGATGTGGCCGGGGTCTTCGGCATGCAGACCCTCGACGACGGCGCGGCGCTGATGGACTGGCTCGACGCCGAACCGAAGCCGCGGGACGCGGTCGTCGTCGGCGCCGGGTACATCGGCGTCGAGATGGCGGAGGCACTGGTCCGGCGAGGCCTTCGGGTGACCATCGTCGAGCGGAACGCGGAGCCGATGTCCTCGGTCGATCCCGACATGGGAGCGCTGGTGCGCGAGGCGATCCGCGGCATGAACATCGAGGTGCGCACCGGCGTCACGGTGAGCGGGATCAAGGAGTCAGTGGGCCGGGTGTCGGCCGTGGTCACCAACTCAGGCGAGTTTCCGGCCGATGTGGTGGTCCTGGGCTTGGGCGTACGCCCGAACGCCGACCTCGCGCGCGCCGCCGGCCTACCGGTCGGGCGTACCGGAGGGGTCGTCACCGACCTGCGCATGCGCGTCGCCGACGGGGTGTGGGCGGCCGGTGACTGCGTCGAGACGGTGCACCGGGTGAGCGGGCGGCCGGTGTACGTGCCGTTGGGTACCCATGCCAACAAGCAGGGCCGGGTCGCCGGCGTCAACATCGGTGGCGGGTACGCCACGTTCCCCGGAGTGGTCGGGACGGCGGTGACCAAGGTGTGCGATCTGGAGGTCGGGCGTACCGGCCTGCTGGAGCGTGACGCCACCGCCGCGGGCTACGAGTTCGTGACCGCGGTCGTGACGTCGACCAACCGGGCCGGGTATTTTCCGGGCGCCGCCGAGATGACGGTCAAGCTGATCGCGGAGCGGCGTACCGGTCTGCTGCTGGGCGCCCAGATCGTCGGCCGGTCCGAGGCGGCCAAGCGGATCGACGTGCTGGCGGCCGCCCTGTGGCACGAGACGACCGTCGAGGAGATGACCTCGTTCGACCTGGGGTACGCCCCGCCGTTCGCCCCGGTCTGGGATCCGGTGCTGGTCGCGGCCCGCAAGGCGGCCGTCGCGGTGGAACAGGCGGGCTACCCGTCGTAGTCGTCGTGCATCTCGACGGTCTGCGCCTGCTCGATGGCGTCGGCCTCGCTGACCTCGAACGGCACCCGTGGGGGGTCCGGCTCATGACTCGGAACGGCCAACAGCGCCTGCTCGACCGCGTCGGCCTCGCTGACCTCCGGCGGCACGTGGGGAGGAGCTTCCGGCACGTCGATCGGGTCGGCCGGGAGTGTCTGCTCGAACGCGTCCGCCGGCGGCGCCTCGATATCCTCGGTCGCCGGCCTCAGGATGTCCTCGGCATCGCCCTGGTTGCCCTGGAATTCCTCGTCAGGCTGCGTCATGGTTCCCCCCACCGCTCGTCCCATTCCATACGGTACGCACCCCGGTACCCGATGGCGCGCTCCTAACCGGGGATCTGCCGCACGCCGCTTCTTCCGGGCCGGCGCGCGGCCATCCACCACTCTGCGGGATACTCCAGGGCGAGGACAGCGGGGTCCCCCGACGGACCTAACAGCCAAGGAGCGCCGCAATGCCCATCGCTTCGCCAGATGCCTACGCCGAGATGCTGGACCGCGCCAAAGCCGGCGCGTTCGCGTACCCGGCAATCAACGTCACCTCCTCGCAGACGCTCAACGCGGCCCTGCGTGGCTTCGCCGAGGCGGAGAGCGACGGCATCATCCAAGTCTCGACCGGTGGTGCCGAGTACCTGTCCGGCCCGACCGTGAAGGACATGGTCACCGGTGCCGCGGCCTTCGCCGCGTTCGCGCGTGAGGTCGCGAAGAAGTACCCGGTGAACATCGCCCTACACACCGACCACTGCCCCAAGGACAAGCTCGACAAGTTCGTGCGGCCGCTACTGGCGATCTCCAAGGAGCGGGTGGCCCGCGGTGAGGAGCCGCTGTTCCAGTCGCACATGTGGGACGGCTCAGCCGTACCGCTGCCGGAAAACCTGAAGATCGCCCAGGAGCTCCTCGCCGATTGCGCCGCCGCGAAGGTGGTTCTCGAGGTCGAGGTCGGGGTCGTGGGCGGTGAGGAGGACGGCATCGTCGGCGCGATCGACGAGAAGCTGTACAGCACCGTCGAGGACGCGATCGCCCTCGTCGAGGCGCTTGGCCTGGGCGAGAAGGGCCGCTACATGGCGGCGTTGACGTTCGGCAACGTGCACGGCGTCTACAAGCCGGGGAACGTGAAGCTGCGCCCGGAGATCCTCAAGGAGATCCAGGAGGCCGTCGGCAAGAAGTACGGTCGCGAGAAGCCGCTCTACCTGGTGTTCCACGGTGGTTCGGGCTCGCTGCTGGAGGAGATCCGCGCGGCGCTCGACTACGGCGTGGTGAAGATGAACATCGACACGGACACGCAGTACGCGTTCACCCGGCCCGTCGCCGACCACATGTTCCGCAAGTACGACGGCGTGCTGAAGGTCGACGGCGAGGTCGGCGACAAGAAGGCGTACGACCCGCGGGCGTGGGGCAAGGCGGGCGAGGAGGGCATGGCCAAGCGGGTCGTGGAGGCCTGCCAGCATCTCCGCTCGGTCGGCACGACCGCCAACAAGTAACGCTCGGCGCTGTTGGTCCAGGAGGGTCCTTCTCCTGGGCGCTACCCGTCAGGGATGGTGCCCATCTAGGTATCTAGGCGCCTAGATGGGCACCATCCTGGCTGAGCGGGGAGGTTTGCGGCCCGTCAGCAGTTCCACCGCCTCCGCGACGTCGTCGGTCACGTGGATCAGTCCGCTCAGGTCCCCCGCCGGTGAGCCGGCCAGTAGTGGTTCGAGCAGCGTGCGTACGGGGAGCCGTTGTGTCCAGTACTCAGTGTCGAGAAAGACGTAGGGTCCACTGACCCCGTCGGTGGCGTAGA
>JAOPWA010000492.1 GCA_025965915.1 Dactylosporangium sp.
TAATGGTCGTCGTCACCTCGGTACGGGCGGCGCGGCGCCGGCTGCGCTACGAGTCGTGGCACCTGCTGCACCTGTACGCCTACCTCGGCGTTGGCCTGGCGCTGCCGCACCAACTGTGGACCGGCGCGGACTTCGTCTCCTCGGGTCTCGCGCGTGCCTACTGGTGGACCGCCTACGGCGTGGCGGCGGGAAGCGTGCTGGTGTTCCGCCTCGGGCAGCCAGCCTGGCGTAGCCTCTACCACCGCATCGAGGTCGACCGGGTGGTGGGTGAAGGCCCCGGTGTGGTGTCGGTATACCTGCGCGGCCGGCATCTGGACCGGTTGCCGGTACGCGCCGGGCAGTTCTTCCTGTGGCGTTTCCTCGACGGCCCCGGCTGGTCGCGCGCCCATCCGTACTCGCTGTCGGCCGCGCCGCGACGCAACCAGCTACGGATCACGGTGAAGGCGCTCGGTGACGGCAGTGCCCGGCTGGCCGCACTGCGGCCGGGAACCAAGGTCATCATCGAGGGCCCGTACGGCCAGCTTGTCGCGGCGCGCCGCCGGACCCGCGGTGTGACGCTGCTGGCCTGCGGCATCGGGATCACGCCGCTACGGGCCCTGCTCGACGAGCTCCCACCCCGGCAGACCGTGCTGCTGTACCGGGCCCGTAGCGACGCCGACCTCATTTTCCGCGCCGAACTCGAGCAGTTCGCTGCCCGCCGGGGCGTGCGGGTGTGGTATCTGCTCGGCCCCCGACCGGGCAGGCGCTCATGGCTACCCGCCGGGTACCCGGCGGATGATCAGGCGCTGCGCGACCTGGTGCCCGACATCGCGCGGCGCGACGTGTACCTGTGCGGGCCGGACGACTGGATGGACGTCGCCCACTCGGCCGCCCGCCGTGCGGGCGTGCCGGACGAGCACATCCATCTCGAACGGTTCACCTGGTGAACCCACGTGTTCGTAACCGAGGAGATTGACCATGCGCCGCATCACGCTATGGATCGTGTCCACCGTCGCGGCCCTGGTCCTGCTGTTCAGCTACCGCACCAGCACCACGGGCGTTTCCGCAGCGACGTCCGCCGCTACGGGTGACAACCGGCCCGGCATCGTATCCAGCCCGCCGTCGGCCGGTCCGCCCGCGACCGGCTCGGGAGATCCGGGCGGGGCAGCCACAGCGGCCCCCGGCGCCAGCGCGGCGCCGCAGCAAGGCAGCGGCTCGCTCGTGGTCAACGGCACGGTGATCCGTACCCGGTACGGTCCGATGCAGGTGCAGGTCCGCATCAGTAACGGCAAAATCACTGACGTCGTGCCGCTGCAGCTGACCAGCGGTGACAGCCGCGACGAAGAGATCAACTCTTTCGCCGTACCCCGACTGCACGAAGAAGCCCTCGCAGCTCAGAGCGCGAACATCGACGTCGTGTCCGGCGCCACGTACACGAGCGAGGGCTACCGGCAATCGCTGCAGGCCGCTCTTGATGCCGCCCACTCCCGTTAGAAGACTGGCGCCCCTCGCCCCTATCGATGGCTGTAGGGCTCGAGAAATCGATGCCTGTGGGGCTCGAATACTCCGTTCGGCTGCGCTGGAAGACCGCCCGCTCGGCGTATCGCCGCTGCGTTCACTGAAATCGCCCGGGCGATCTGACCGCGGACCCCGACCGGGGTTCAACACGTCCGCCGATCCCACAATGCAACGGCGCCTCGCCGTGACCGGGATCACCGTTCAGCTAGGAAATGACTGCATAGCGTAATTGTTGCTGCGTAGCGTAAGTGTCGACGCTGTGCCTGGCCCGCTCTGCCGTGGTCGTGGGTGGACGGGGTGGTCCGGGCCGGTGGGCGCCGTGAGCTGTTGGGGGACAGGTTATGGACAGCGCTGCGCTGCCGTTGTTGGTGTTGATGGTGGTCGTGGTCGGGTTGCAGGTGCTGGCCCGTCGGGTCGGCGTGCCGTACCCGATCCTGCTCGTGCTCGGTGGCCTGGCCCTCGGCTTCGTCCCCGGAATGCCACCGATCGGGTTGTCGCCCGGGCTGGTGCTCCTGGTGTTCCTGCCGCCCCTGCTGTTCGCGTCCGGGCACTCCGCCTCGCCCCGGGACCTGCGCGCCGACACACGAACGATCTCGTTGATGGCGATCGTGCTGGTGCTGGTCACCATGGGGGTGGTCGCGGTGACCGCACACGCCCTCGTGGGCCTGCCCTGGCCGGCGGCGCTCACGCTGGGAGCGATCGTCTCCCCCACCGACCCGCTGGCCGCCACCACCGTCGCCGGCCGGCTCGGCGTCCCACGCCGGGTGATCACCCTCCTCGAAGGCGAGGGACTGTTCAACGACGCGACCGCCCTCCTCGCCTACCGCATCGCCGTGGCCGCCACCCTCGGCAGCAGCGTGGTGGCCGGGCAGGTCGTCTCGCAGTTCGTGCTCGAGGTGGCCGGCGGCGTGCTGATCGGGCTGGCCGTCGGCTGGCTGGCGGCCGAGGCCATCCGCCGCACCGAGGACCCGCTGGCCGGGGTCTCCCTGGGGGTGGTGGCCGCCTACGGCGCCTACCTTCCCGCCGCCCGGCTGGGCCTGTCGGGAGTCCTCGCCGCCCTGGCCTGCGGCGTCTACCTGGGTCGGCAGATCCCGACCGTCGCCACGGTCTCCGGCCGACTGCTCGGGTGGCCGTTCTGGCGGATGGTGGTCTACCTGCTCAACGCCGCGTTGTTCATCATGATCGGCCTGCAGGTGCGTCCGATTCTGACCCAGGTGACCGACCACTCGGCCGCCGAACTGATCGGGACAGCGGCGGCCGTCGCCGCGGCGGTGATCGCGACCCGGTTCGTCTGGATATTCACCGTGCCGTACCTGATCAGAACACTGGACCGGCGGCCGGCGCAGGTCACCCGGCGCGTGGAGGCGCGGCAGCGCCTCGTGATCGCCTGGAGCGGCATGCGCGGGGCGGTATCGCTGGCGCTCGCGCTGGCCCTGCCCACCCGGACCGCGGCGGGAGGCCCGTTCCCGCACCGCGACGCCATCGTCTTCTTGACCTTCGGCGTGGTCCTCGGGACCCTCGTGGTCCCCGGGCTGACGCTGCCCGTGCTCGTCCGCCGGCTGAAGATCCGCGACGACGGCGCCGAGGACCACGAGGAGGCCCAGGCCCGCCTGACCGCGACGGAAGCCGCACTGGTGCGCCTGGAAGAACTCTCCGCCGAGGACGGGATCAGCGAGGACACGATCGAGCGGCTGGAGAACACCTACCGGCGCCGGCGCCGGCGCCTCTCCGCGCAAGCCGGCGTGATCCACGACGACGGCGACCAGGACCGTTCGCTGGCCGACCGGCGGCTGGCCCGCGAGCTGATCGAGGCCCAACGCCACACTGTCCTGCA
Organism: Dactylosporangium sp.; assembly: GCA_025965915.1. GTDB lineage: Bacteria > Actinomycetota > Actinomycetes > Mycobacteriales > Micromonosporaceae > Planosporangium. The sequence continues at coordinate 3,332 of JAOPWA010000492.1, forward strand.
GCTACGCGACCAGGGCGCGATCAACAGCGACGCCATGCACCGCATCGAACGGGACCTCGACCTGGAATACTCCCTGCTGGACAAATGACGCCAGAGCTTCCCCTCGCAACATGGCGACATCGCCGTCACGTCGTCGGGCTCGAAACCTCAGTCATCCCCTATGACCTGCGCGCATGTCCGAGGCATGCCGGCGGTTGCGGGGTTCCAAAGCCCCGTCACCGTGGTCGAACGGACTGCGTAGAAGCCCAGCTCACACCGAGTGCCAGGGTTTTGAAACCCCCACACCCCAGAAGAGCGTATTCATGAGGTGGAGGCTTCCCCGTCGAAGCGTTTCGGGCCCTGCATGAAGTGCTCGATCCACCAGCTGAAGAAGACATAGCGCAGGACGTCAGAGGGGTTCGAGCCGACCTCTCCGGATTCGATCAGCTCCGTGAGGAGCGCGAGGTCGCCGTCGCTCAGTTCGACTGCGACGTCCTCGATGACGAGCGGAACGTTGATGAAGTCCGGCGTGTAGGACGGATCGCGGGTGAGCTCCCTCGTGGCCTTGATCTGCGGCTGTTTGAACTGTGCCGGGTTGCGTTGGGTTACGAGCTTCTTCATCTCACGCCGGGTCTCCTGCTCGGCGAGCTCCTCCGGGTTGGCCTCGTAGATGGCCAGGCGGAGCGGCTTGAGCTCAAAGTTGCTCGTCGTCATCATGTCCGAACCGCACACGTTCGGCACCGCGAGCAGATCGATGAGCGCCAGGATCTCGACGTAGTCGCCCTTGGCTGCCCGATTGGGGCCGATGTACGGGTTGCCGCTCGCGTCGACACCGGTGTTCATGAAGAAGTTGAACGAATCATGGACATCGTCCGGGGTGAGGCCGTACTCCCGCTGCGCCTCTGCCTGGATGTCGTGACAGTTGGTGTGTACCGGCAGACCGTACTCATAGTCGAAAAGGAAGGCGCTGCAGCGTCCGTAGAGAATGTCGTTGCTCTTCGCCGTGTCGGCCACCACGACCGCCATCGGCCGGTCACGAGGCGCCGCGGACCACAGGAATGCTCCCTCCGTCGGCATGAGCCCGTGCATCTGACGGGTGCGTGACGTGTGGAAGTGTTCCTTGTAATCGTGGAGATTGAAGGTGTTGAAGTCGGCGCACTGGCCACCATCCGCAATCTGCTCGATGCGAAGTACCTGACCCCGCAGCAGTTCCAACGCCTTTCCGGTGCCTGGCTCGATAACGGTTTCGACGAGGAGCGTGCGCTCCATGCCTGTCTCCTCACTGCGGCGGCTCGCCACATGATGGTTTCTCAGCCTCATGCCTTCGATACCTGTTGGCGCTATCGGCCGAAGTGCTCGGCGTGGTATTCGCGCAGGGCGCGGACGATCAGCTCCGCGCGGCTGGACGCCCCCTGTTCCTCGACCGTGCGGTCGAGCAACTCGCGTTGCTGCTGGTTCAGGCGCAAAGCCAGCTTCTTCTCCGCCATGGCGTACTCCTTCTCTCGCCCGGATCCGGTGCGCTGGGTTTCGAACCCGCGCACCCGGTCCGGCAGCTGTGTCAGACGGCGAGCTTCCAGCCCTTAGTCGCGCGGATCGCGTTGATGTCCACGCTGTTCATGTTCTCCGGAGCGATGGCCGCCGTCGGTAGTTGATGTTGGTCTCTGGGGGCTTCTATCCGCGCTTCAGCGCGACGGCCAGATCCACCGACGACCGGCCGATGAGCGCGGGGCTGTAGCGCGACGTCATAGTTGATGCACTTGCTCTCCATCAGCTGCTGCGCCCACTCGCCGTACACGGCGGCGAGTACCACAGTGCTCCCGCATTTGTTCGCCGCTTGCACGCCTGCCGGGCGCCGCCGCCAACCGTATCGTCGGCTCGTGGATGAGGCTCGGCTTAGGAGTGGATCGCATCGTCGTTGTATACAACCTATCCGTTACGGCAAGCCGCGATCCGCGTAGCCGGCGGGTTACGTCGGCACGTGCCGCAGCCGGTACGCCGCGTCGGCGTACCGGATGTGCTCGACCATCACCGCGCGGGCGAGGTCGGTGTCGCCGCTTTCCAAGGCGTCAACGATGAGCTGGTGCTCGGTCCACGAGTCGACGGCTCGGCGGTTCAGTTCGACCGCGTACACCCAGGCGATCTTGTAACGGAGCTGCGCGACGATCGCGTTCAGGCTGGTGTTGCCGGAGGCTTCCGCGAGCAGCGCGTGGAACCGCGTGTTAAGCGCCGGCAGCCTGGCCAGCTCGCCGACGAACGCGGCCTGGCGTCCCTCGCGCACGATCTCGCGCAGCTCGGCGAGGTGTTCCGTGGTATGCCGTTCGGCGGCCCACGCGGCGGCCAGCGGCTCCAACACGCTCCGGATCTCCAGCAGGTCGGCGGCCTCGGCGGCGGACAGCTGGGCGACGAACGTGCCGTAGTACGGCTGGATCCGCACGAAGCCCTCGGTCGCCAACATCCGCAGCGCTTCTCGGATCGGGATGCGGGACACCCCGAACCGCTCGGCGAGCGAGTCCTCGGTCAGCCGTTGGCCGGGCGCGAACACCCCGACGACGACGTCCTCACGGATGGCGGCGCACAACTCCCGTGGAGAACGGCGGCGCCGGGTCACCACGCTGATAATCCCTCCGGAAGGGCTGTCGGGCCGTCACATGTTGGAAACGGTTGTATGCAACCATCTATAGGTGAGAGTACTTCAGCCCCGTGATGGTCCGCTGCCCGGCGACGCACACCTGCCGCCGGTGCCGGAGCGGGTTTCGTGGGGACTGCTGCCGAACGTCGCCAGCAAACCCGTGCTGGCCCAGCGATCCGGGCAGTCGGTATGCGTCGACACGGTGAGCCATGAAGGTCTGCTGGCCTGCCTGAGTGCCGCCGCGGACTTCGAGGTCTCGCAGGTAGTGGACCGGGTGAAGGGCGTGCACGGCCTGCTGTGCAAGGCGGATCTGGATCCGCTGGAGGCGCCGCGGTGAGCGGGGGCACCGACCCGTTCGTAAACTGGTTACCGCGTCCTCGGCCGGACGACGGGATCCGGGTTGCGGTGAAGGACGTCGTCGACGTAGCCGGTACGCCCACCGGAGCCGGCCACCCGACCTGGCTGGCCACGCACAACCCGGCCAACCGGGATGCCGTGGCGCTCGCCGCACTGCTGGCCACCGGAGCCACGATGACCGGCAAGACGCACACCGACGAGCTGGCGTACAGCCTATTCGGCACGAACATCCATTATGGATCCCTCGACAACCCACGCGTGCCCGGTCACCTGACCGGCGGGTCGTCCAGCGGCACCGCGGCGGCCGTGGCGGCGGGGCTCGCCGATCTCGGCCTGGGCACCGACACCGCCGGCTCCATCCGGGTGCCCGCCGCGTGGTGCGGACTGTACGGGCTGCGCCCCAGCCACGCGCGGGTGTCCCGGGAGGGGATCGTCCCGCTCGCCCCGTCGTACGACGTCCCGGCGTTGCTGGCCGACGATCCCCGGATCCTGCGGGCCGGCGCGTCCGCGATCCTCGCTCCGTCCGGGAGTACGGACGAGCCATGGCGGCTGCATCTGCCCGCCGATCTGTGGGCACTGGCCGATCCCGAGGTACGCCAGGCTCTCCGGCCGGCCGTAGCCGCGCTGGCCGGTGACCGGCAGACGCGCTCAGCTCCCTTGTTCCCCGGGCCCTCCGAGCACGTCGGCGCGTTCACCGCCCGGCAGGGCTGGGAGTTCTGGCGGGCACACGGCGCCTGGATCACCAGGTACCAGCCGGAGTTCGGCCCCGGGGTGGGCGCCCGGGTACGCGCCGCGGCGGCCCGGAGCGTCGCGGACGTGGCGCACGCCGACGCCGTGCTTGCCACCGCCCGTTCCACGCTGCACCGGGCGGTCGACGGCGGCACGGTACTGGTGTTCCCGACCGTGCCGGTACCGGCTCCGCCGCGCGGCGAACCGGCCGGACCGGAACTGCGCCAGCGGCTGCTCCGGTTGACCTGCCTGGCGAGCCTGGCCGGGCTGCCCGCGCTCACCGTGCCGGCGGGGCGGGTGGCCGGCCGCCCGGTTGGGCTGAGCCTGGTCGGGCCGGTCGGTGGCGACGAGGCGCTGCTGGCTCTGGTCTAAGCGAGCCGCGGGGTGAACGCCCGGTACACCAGGCGGCCGGCCCGCAGCGTCGCCACGGTCGGCGGCGCTTGCAGGATCACCTCGTCCGGGTCCTCGGCGTCCACCAGTACCAGGTGCGGTTCGGCGCCCGGGCCGTGCGCCGCCAGGCCGAGGATCCCTGCGGGCGCGGTGGTGATCGCGTCCAGTAACCGTTGCCGCGCAAGCGGATCGGCGGTCCGGCGGGTGATGCCGGCCAGCCAGGCCGCGTGCAGCAGGCTGCCGTTGCCGAACGGCGCGAATGGGTTGTGCAGGTTATTGCTGGCGATCGCGGTACGCACGCCCGCCGCCGTCGCCAGCTCCACCGGTGCGAGGCTGCGCGTTCCCGGGTCGCCGTGCCCGGTGAGGTACAGGTCGGTCACGGGCAGGACGACGAGGCTGATCCCATTGCGAGCCAGCAGATCCAGCGTGGCCGACCGCTCACGGGGTGCCATCGCGGCGAGCGTCGTCACGTGCCCGACGGTGACCAGCCCGGCCATCCCGTGTGCGGCGGTCCGCTCGGCGACCAGGCGCAGCAACGACCGTCCGGGATCGTCGGTGAGGTCCAGGTGCAGGTCGACCGGCAGCCGGTGCCGCTCGGCCAGGCCGAACACGATGTCAAGGTGGCGACCGGGATCCCGGTCAACGTAAGGGCAACCGCCCACGACGTCCAGCCCCTCGGCTACCGCGGCGGCGAGCAGTTCGGCGGCGCCGGGAAGTTCCAAACCGCGCTGCGGGAACGCACACAGTTGCAGCTGGATCCGGTCACGGTTTTCGTCAGCCAGTTTCCGGTGCAGGTGCACCAGGTCCAGCCCGATCGCGGGATCGGTCTCCACGTGTACCCGGGCCGCGGTCGTACCGTGCCGGACGAGCGTGTCCACTGCCCGTTCCGCCCCGGCACGCACCCGGCCAGCGGGCAGGGTGGACCGCAGGGACGCCACGGTCGCGATCGCGCTGTCCAGGTCGGGTCGCAGCGGTGCGTCGAGCAGGTACGCCTTGTCGAGGTGGACGTGCGCGTCGACGAAGGCGGGCAGCAGCACCCGTCCGCCGGCATCGAGGGCGGTGTCCACACCGTCTACGATGGGCAGATCCGGGTAGCCGTGCGCCCCGACGATCCGGCCGATCAGCATTCCTGCACCTTCCGTGCCACCGCCTCGTGCCGGCGCAGTACCTCCGGAAGATCCGGCTGGTGCAGGTCGCCCTCGGTGACCACCGGCCGCCCACCCACGAGGACGTGCCGCGGAGCCGACGGTCCACAGCGCAGCCAGGCATCGATGGGATCCGACACCGCGCCGGCCCACGGTAGCCCGGTGAGCGGCCAGACACACAGATCCGCATTGGCGCCCGGGGCGAGTACCCCGATCTCGCCGGTCCGGCCGAGGCAGGCGGCGCCGCCGCGGGTTGCCATCGCGAGCGCGTCGCGCGCGCCGAACGCCGCGGGGCCGGAGCGGTACCGGGCGGCGATCATCGCCATCCGCGTCTCCATCCACATTGAGGCCAGGTCCGAATTCGACGAGCCGTCCACGCCGATGCCGACTGGCACCCCGGCCGACCGCATCGCGACCACCGGCGCGATGCCCACACCCATCAGCAGACCGGCCGTCGCGCAGTGCGCCACGCCGACCCCGGCCGCGGCGAGCCGGGCGATCTCGTCGGATGACGGGAAGAGACAGTGCGCCACCCAGGTCCGGCCGGTGCACCAGCCGACCGACTCGAACCACTCCACCGGCC
>JAOPWA010000523.1 GCA_025965915.1 Dactylosporangium sp.
GCTCGACGCGATGCAGACCAACCTCAACCGCCTGTCCGACCTCACCGCCGAGTTGCGCCGCCAACTCAAGCCGCTCGGCAAGCAGGCCGAGGTGGCCCGGCGGGCCGCCGGCATCCAGTCCGACCTCCGTGACGCCCGGCTGCGGCTGCTCGCTGATGATCTCTCAACCCTGCGCGAGACCCTCGACAAGGAGATCGCCGACGAGACGGCGCTGCGCGAGCGGCGCGAGCAGATCGAGCGGACGGCCACCTCGGTCGGCGAAAGGCTGGCCGCGCTGGAAGTGGCCCACGCCGCCGACGCGCCAGTGCTCGCCAGGGCACAGGAGACCTGGTACCGACTTTCGGCCTTCCAGGAGCGGTTCCGGTCCACCCAGCAGTTGGCCGGCGAGCGGCTTCGCAACCTCTCGGCGAGCACCGAGGACGAGCGGCCCGGCCGCGATCCGGAGCAGCTGACCGCCGAGTCGAACATGGTCCGCGAGCAGGAGGCTCAGCTGCGCGCGGCGCTGGAGAGCGCCCAGGACCGGCTGGCCGATGCGGTCGACAATCGCCAGCAGCTGGAACGGCGCCTGTCCGAGGCGGAGAAGGCGCTCGTCGCCGCGCACAAGGCGATCGCCGACCGGCGTGAAGGTCTCGCGAAGCTGAGCGGCCAGGTCGAATCGGCCCGCAGCCGCACCACCGCCACCAGCGACGAGATCGCCCGGCTCGCCGGGGGCCTCGCCGAGGCGCAGGCCCGGGCGGCCACCGCGCAGGATGCGTACGACGCACAGGCCGCCGGCGCGACCGAGGCCGACCGTGACGACGCCGAGCTCGAGCTGCGCCACAGCGAGGCGGTCAGGATCCACGACGCCGCTGCCGCCACCGTCAAGCAACTCAGCGACGCCGAGCGGACCGCCGAGCGCGAGGTCACCCAGTGGAAGGCCCGCGAGGAAGCGCTGTCGATGGGCCTGCGCCGCAAGGACGGCGCCGGTGCGCTGCTGGCTCGCGCCGACCGGGTCCCCGGCCTGCTGGGTAGCGTCGCGGCGCTGCTGTCGGTCGAGCCCGGACACGAGGCCGCCCTCGCGGCCGCGCTCGGCGCCCTCGCCGATGCCGTCGTTGTCGAGAGCGTTGACGGCGCGGTCGCCGCGGTCGTACTTCTCAAGGCAGACGACGCCGGCCGGGCCGCGCTGCTGGTCGCCTCGGCCGACACCGACCAGGACGGTCTGCGGGCCGAGCGCCCGCCGCTGCCGCCCGGCGCGCACTTCGCGCTGGATCTGGTGCAGGCGCCGGAGCAGCTGCGACCGGCGTTGATGCGGGCCCTGCACGACGTCGTCTTCGCCCCGGATGCCGCCACCGCGCAGCGGATCGTCGGGTACGCCCCGGCGCTGCGCGCGGTCACTCCTGATGGCGACGTGTTCGGCGCGTACGCGGCGGCCGGCGGGTCGGCCAGGGCGCCGAGCTTCATCGAGGTGCAGGCGGCCGTCGACGAGGCCCGGCAGAAGAAGGTGGAGGCCGAGTCGCGGGTGGCGCGGCTGCGCGGCGAGCTGGAGACCGCGCGCGACGTGGTCGCCGACGCCAAGGAGCGCGTGTCGACCGCCGCGGCGGCGAAGAAGCTGGCCGAGGGAGAGCGCAACGTCGCCGCCCGCAAGCTCGCGGAGCTGGGCGCCGCCGCGAAGTCGGCCCGCGCCGAGGCCGATCGGTTGGCCGCCGGCAAGGCCAACGCCGAGGGCGCCCGCGAAGAGGCGCTCATGAAGCTCGAGGAGCTGGAGGAGCGGCTGCGGCTGGCGGAGGACGCGCCTATCGAGGACGACCCGTCCACGGTGGAGCGCGACGAGCTATCCGCCGCCGTTCCGCAGGCGCGCCAGCGCGAGATGGACGTACGCCTCGCCGTGCGTACCGCTGAGGAGCGGGTCGGCGCGATCGCCGGGCGCGCCGACGCCCTCGCCCGTCAGGCCGCGGCCGAGCGTGCGACCCGGGAGAAGGCGGCCGCCCGGCGCGCAGCCCGGGCCCGCGGAGCCGCCATCGCACGCGCCGTCGTCACGGGCGCCGAGCGGTCGCTTGCGGCCATCGCCAGGTCGCTCGCGGAGGCGGCCGAACATAGGGACACCGTCGCCGAGGGCAGGGCCGCGCGCGAGGAAGAGCTGATCGGCGTCCGCGAGCAGGCCGGTGGACTGCGCTCAGAGCTGGAGCGGCTGACGAGCGCAGTGCACCGCGACGAGGTCGCCCGCGCCGAGCAGCGGCTGCGTATCGAGCAGTTGGAGGCCAAGGCCGCCGAGGACTTCGGGCTCGACGTGGAGACGCTGATCACCGAGTACGGGCCGGAGACGCTCGTACCACCGACCCACGCCGAACTGGCCGCCGCCGCGGCCGCCGAGACTCCCGCGCCCGAACCGGTGCCCTACGACCGGGCGACGCAGGAGAAGCGCGCGGCCAAGGGCGAACGGGACCTGACGCTGCTCGGCAAGGTCAACCCGCTTGCGCTGGAGGAGTTCGCGGCGCTCGAAGAGCGTTTCAAGTTCCTCTCGGAGCAGCTCGAAGACCTGAAGAAGACGCGGCGCGACCTGCTCACCGTCGTCAAAGACGTCGACGACCGGATCCTGGAGGTCTTCGCCGAGGCGTTCCACGACACCGCCCGGGAGTTCGAGCAGGTCTTCGCCGTGCTCTTCCCCGGTGGGGAGGGCCGGCTGGTCCTCACCGATCCCGAGGACATGCTGAACACCGGCGTCGAGGTCGAGGCCCGGCCGCCGGGCAAGAAGATCAAGCGGCTGTCGCTGTTGTCGGGTGGCGAGCGGTCACTGACCGCTGTCGCGATGCTCTGCGCGATCTTCCGGGCCCGCCCCAGCCCGTTCTACATCATGGACGAGGTAGAGGCGGCTCTCGATGACGTCAACCTCGGCCGGTTGATCACGCTGTTCGAGCAGCTCCGCGAGAAGAGCCAGCTGATCATCATCACGCACCAGAAGCGCACGATGGAGGTCGCCGACGCCCTGTACGGCGTGACCATGCGCAACGGTGTGACCGAAGTGATCAGCCAGCGACTGCGCCAGGACGAGGCGGCATGACGACCCAGGCGATGCGCGCGCCCCGTCAACGCGCTGATGCGCTGCTGATCGACTTCGATGGCGTGGTGTACCGGCGCGACCCGTCGGCGAGCACCGCGGTCGAAGATCGGCACGGCCTACCGCCGGGCACCGTCAACGACATCGGCGCGCAATGGGGTCGGCTGCGGCAGGTGCTCGCCGGAGAGGTCTCCCGCGCCGAGTGGCTGGAGGGAATCGCCCACGCCCTCGCCGACCGCGTGGGCGGCCTCGAGCCGGCTCGAGCCCTGGTGGCCGAGGCCCAGCAGCACCACGGCGAGATCGTGTCGGAGGTGCTCGAGTTCGTCGACGAGGTGCGCGCCGCCGGCAAGCGGGTCGGGCTGGCCGCCAACGCCATGGACGACTTCGGCGAGGTCGTCGCCCGGTACGGGCTGGCCGACCGGTTCGACGTGATCGTCAACTCCTCGGTGATCGGCGTGCACAAGCCGGCGAAGGAGTTCTTCCTGGCCGCCTGCCGGGCCATCGAAACGCCGCCGAACCGGTGCCTGTTCGTCGACGACGACGACCGCGACGTACGCGCCGCCCGTGCCGCCGGGCTGTCGGGCTACCGGTACAACGGGCCTGAGGACTTTCCGTATCTGCGGGCGGCCCTCGGCCTGTGAGATGACGTCGGCTCTCCCGGCCGAAGTGGCGCGCGCCAGGATCGGCACAACGGCTACGTTCGGCCTCGCCGGGGCGCTGTGCGCGGTGTGGACCGTGCGAATCCCGGCCCTCACCGACAAGCTGCATCTCAGTCCGGCCAGCGTGGGCACCACCGTGCTGGTGTGGGGCATTACCGCCTTGATCGCGATGCAGTTGACCCAGCGGGCGGTGGCCCGGCTGGGCAGCCGGCGCACGCTGCTGTTCACCGCCCCGGCGTCGGCCCTCCTGTCGGCCGGAATCGGGATCGCGCCGACGTACGCGTGGCTGCTGGTCGCGGCGGCGCTGTTCGGCACCGCGTTCGGCGCGCTTGACATCGGCATGAACGCCCAGGTGGCCGTGCTGGAGCGGAGGTCCGGACGACACCTGATGAACGGTGCGCACGCCGGCTGGAGCATGGGCTCGGTGTTCGGTGGCGGGCTGGGGGCGCTCAGCGCGTACCTTCATCTGACCTTCGCCCAGACGCTCGTCGGCATGGCCATGGTCGGCCTGCCGGTGGCATTGGCTCTACTGCCGACCTACGTCGCCGACCCGCCGCAGTCACCCCCGCAGCGGGGGCGCCCGCCGCAGGTGCCCGCCGTGATCTATCTGATCGGCGCGGTGACCTGCGCGGCGTTCGTCATCGAGGGCTCCGTGGCGGACTGGAGCGGTCTCTATCTGCGCGACGAGCTGGGCGCCCGGGAGGCGGTCGCCGCGCTGGCGTACCCGTGTTTCGAGGCCGCCATGATTGTCGGCCGCGTCTTCGGCGACCGGGTACGGCGCCGCATCACCGCCCGGACCATGCTGACCGGCGCAGGGGTGGCTGCCGCTGCCGCCTTCGTCGTGGTGGTGGTCGCGCCGCACTGGTGGGTGGCGCTCCTGGGCTTCTTCCTGGTGGGCCTGGCAATCTGCACGGTCGTGCCGTTGACGTTCTCGATCGCGGGGGCGCTCGACAGTACGGGCGCAGCGATCGCGAAGGCCGGCGCGATGGGGTACGGCGGAATGCTCGTCGGTCCGGTAGCCATCGGATACCTGGCCAACGTCACGTCCCTGCGCGTCGGGCTGCTCGTCTCGGTCGCGCTCGCGCTGGTCACGGCGGTACTGGGACGTGTCGCCGGTTCGGTGGAGACGCGGGTGCCGGCCGAGTCGAACGCCTCACGTTCGCCGGTTCTGTAGCCGCAGCGCACCGAGGCGGTTCAGCCGCGCCCGCGTGTCCGTCCCCTCGACCAGGGCGTAGGCTTCCCCACCGCGGTGGATCAAGGTGCTGATCGCGTTGCCGAAGAACGGCCCGGCCGCCAACTCCCACCGCACGCTCGGGGCGGGCGTACCGGCCAGCTCCGCAAGTCCCCGCGCGAGCCGGCCAGCGCTGTGGCTCCAGCCCAGCCGGGTCGCGGCCCGTATCGCGGCCGGTAAGCCGTTGTGTACCGGCGAGCAGGTCAGCTGGTAGACCGCGCTGCGGACGTCGCTGCCCAGCAGAGCACGGGCCGCGTACGAGTGGTGCACGTCACCGGAGAGCACGCTGATCGTGGCCGGTGCGTCGGGCCCGGCCCCGAGCTGTCCCACCAGCATCCCGAGGGCGTCGAACGAGCGACCGAACGCCGCCCAGTGCTCCAGATCCAGCACGCGGCGCACCTTCTCGGCCGGTGCGGCGACCCATCCCCGCGGCGAGTCGCACATCCGCTCGTTCATCGCCTCGACGTGATGCACGGCGGGTGCGAGCAGCCACGGCAGTGACGAGCCGATCACGAGATGGTCGTAGTCGCCGCCGCTCACCGCGCCGACCAGCCAGTCCCACTCGCGGTCGGGCAACATCGTCCGCTTGCCGGGTGAAAGGTCGCGCCCCGCTCGATTGTCGAGTACCACGATGCGGGTACGGCCGAGGTCGAGCGCGTAGCTCCACCGGTACCCACCCCGCTCGCTGTCGGCGCTGGCTCCGAAGTCAGCGAGGACCGCTGTCGCGTCCTCGGCTGCCCGGACCGCGCGGTAGACCGGGTCGCTGTCCAACTCGTCCGGGGAGAGATTGCCCAGGTGCTGATAGACCCAGTACGAGGAGAGCCCGGCCGCGATCCGCTCGGCCCACCACGACTGCGCCCGCTGGTCGCGCCGCCACGACTCGGAGGTGTTCCAGTCGTCGATGATCTCATGGTCGTCGAAGATCATCATGCTCGGCACGGTCGACAGCAGCCAACGCACGTCCGGGTCGGTCCACGACTCCAGGTAGAGCCGGGTGTACTCGTCGAAGCTGACGACCTGGGTCGCCGGTGCGTCCGGCCGGCGCCGGTGCCGACGACGACGCAGCCAGCCGCGAACCGCCGGTGAGGTCTCGTCCGCGTACACCTGGTCGCCCAGGAGCATCAGGGAGTCCGGCCAGTCGGTGACCTGGTCACCCCCGGCCCGGACGGCATTCGCCAGGCGGACCGCGTACGCGTCCAGGGCGTCCGGTGGGTGCTGGTCGGTGACGTGCGGGTTGGCCTGCCGGCAGGAGCCGTAGACGAGCCGGACGGGGTCCACCGGGCCGCGGGTGTGGATCGCCGGCGCGGGGTAGCGGTAGTCCGGCGGCGGCCACACCGGCTCGCCGTCCAGCAGTACCCGGTACTCGTCGACGCCGGCCGGTCGCAACCCCTCGACCATGACGAGCGCGTAGTACCGCCCGTACGCGGTGAAGGTCCGCGCCACGCCACCCGCGCCACCCGCGGTGCGGATCTCGACGGTGGCCGACCTGGCGGTCTGCATCCAGACGGTCGCGCGGGAGCCGGTGACCCGTCTCAGGATCGGGCCGAGGACGAGGTCGGCGGGGTCGGGCATGCGGAGCTCCAGGGTCGGGGGCCAACCGATCATGCCCGTCGCCGCCGGAATCGCCAACCGTCGCCCGGCGCTGGCCATGACCCGCCGGGTCACCGCTGACCCGGCGGCCAGGGCTGACCCGGCGGGCCACCGCGCCGGGCATCTGCCAGGATTTTGGAATGGATACGTACGTCGCCATCGGTTTGGTCCTGTTCGTGCTCTTGCTCGCAGGTGCCGCCGCTCTGCTCGCGCCCAGGCGCCGCCGGCCACCTACGCCGCCGCAAGCCCCTCCGCGACCGGGGACGGGGACCATCGAGGCGCCGCAGGAGCGGATGGCCCCGCCGGTTCAGACTGCTCCGCCGGTGGAGAGAGCTCCGGTCAAGAAGGCACCACCGGCTCCGCCGGCGCCCCCGGTCCAGGCTCCACCGGTCGAAGCCCCGCCGCCGGTCGAGGTGGCCCCGCCGGTCGAGGTGGCCCCGCCGGTCGAGGCCGTACCCACGGTCGAGACACCCGCGCCGACGGCCGGCCGGCTGGTCCGCCTGCGCTCGCGCCTGTCCCGATCCCAGAACGTATTCGGCAAGACCATGCTCGCCCTGCTGTCGCGGGACAAGCTCGACGACGACACCTGGGATGAGGTGGAGGAGACCCTGATCGGCGCGGACGTGGGCGTCGAGGCCACCACCGAGATCGTGGCGCGGCTGCGCGAGCGTGCCAGGGTCGTCGGCACGTCGTCGGCGAGTGAGCTGCGCACGCTGCTGGCCGACGAGTTGATCGCCGCGCTCGCTCCGGACATGGACCGCACGCTCAAGGCCACCCCGCACGACGGCCGGCCCGCCGTCGTGCTCGTCGTCGGCGTCAACGGCGCAGGCAAGACCACCACCTGCGGAAAGATCGCGAGGGTACTGATCGCGGACGGCCACACGGTGCTGCTCGGCGCGGCGGACACGTTCCGCGCCGCGGCGGCCGACCAGCTCGCGACGTGGGCCGGTCGGGTCGGCGCTGAGGTCGTACGCGGGCCCGAGGGCGGCGACCCGGCCGCCGTCGCGTTCGACGCGGTCAAGCGCGGCACCGAGGCCGGCGTCGACAGCGTCCTGATCGACACTGCCGGCCGGCTGCAGAACAAGGTGGGCCTGATGGACGAACTGGGCAAGGTGAAGCGGGTGATCGAGCGGCACGGACCGGTCGACGAGACGCTGCTGATCCTCGACGCCACGACCGGGCAGAACGGCCTTGAGCAGGCACGGGTGTTCACCGAGGTGGTCGACGTGACAGGGGTGGCGCTGACCAAGCTGGACGGCACCGCCAAGGGCGGCATCGTGATTGCCGTGCAGCGCAAGCTCGGTATCCCGGTCAAGCTCGTCGGGCTCGGCGAGGGGGCGGACGACCTGGCACCGTTCGAGCCCGCGCAGTTTGTCGACGCGCTGCTGGGGGCAGAAGCGTAGATGCTCCGCGCGCACCGGCGTGGAGGAGTGCGCCGTTCCGTCCACACGATGACCGATAGGCGAAGGACGCCCGAGGAGTCCCCGACCGTGAGACAACAGGAGATCCCGCTGCTGGGCGGGAACACCTCGACGGTCGTGCGTGTCGGCGCGACGGTGCGTCGAAACTCCGGCCCCTGGACGCCGTCGGTCCATGCCCTGCTGCGCCACCTGGAGTACGTCGGCTTCACCGGTGCCCCGCACGCCCTGGGCATCGACGAGCGGGGCCGCGAGGTGCTGTCCTACCTCGAAGGGGAGTGCGGGGAGTATCCGCTGGCCCCGCACTGGGTCACCGACGAGGCGCTGGTCACCGTCGCGACGATGCTGCGGATGTTCCACGACGCGCAGTACGGCTTCCGTCCGGGCCACAGCGCCGTCTGGCGCTCGTTCGGCCCGCCGCCCCCCGACACCGAGGTGATCTGTCACCACGACGCCGCCCCGCACAACGTCATCTGGCGCCCGGACGGCACACTCGCGCTGATCGACTTCGACCTGGCATCGCCCGGGGCGCGCATCTACGACGTGGCGTACGCGGCGTGGACCTGGGTACCGATCTTCTCCGACCGTGACTCGTACACGCTGGGCTGGACGCGGCCCAACCGCTCGCGCCGGCTGCGCCTGTTCGCCGACGCGTACGGGCTGACCCCGCGGGACCGGCAGCGGCTGATACGCACGATCCGCAAACGGATTGTCGACCACATCGAGGGCATTCGGCGGATGGCCGCCGCCGGCGAGCCGGCTTTCGTTCGTATCGTGCACAAGGGCCACCTGCGCCGCCCCGTACGCGACCTGCGGCTCATCGACTATGAGCGGCACGCGCTGGAGTACGCTCTGCGCTGATGCGCATCTATTGGCCGACCGACTTTGTGCCCGGCCGTGGGCGGTTGCGGTAGGGTGCCGCGGTCAACAGATGCGCGGGCGGGGCCGGGAGCAGTCGGCTGGCGGATCCGCGCCGGGTGGCCGTCGGTCGTCCACCGGGGAGGGAGGTCGCACCTTCGTGAGTCGACCCTCGTTCGCTGAGCTCGGTGGGCAGGACCCGTACGACATCCTCGAACTCCCATCGGGCGCATCCGACGCCGACGTCCGGGCCGCCCGCAAGCGACTGCTGCGCACGTACCATCCCGACCTGCCGAGCGGGGATCTGCGCCGAACCCAGTTGATCACCGCTGCCGCCGATCTTCTGCTCGACCCGTTACGCCGGATCGGCTACTACGACCTGCGCGACGAGGAGTCGAGGCGTTCGGTGTTCGCGACGGCTGACGTCGCCGACGACGGGTACCAGGCCACCAGGCCGGGTCATGGGCACGGCGCGGGAGCGGGGCCCGCACAGCCGATCCGCCCGACGTTCATCACCCCGCCCGGCCGCCCGACCCCGCCCGGCCGCCCGACCCCGCCCGGCCGCCCG
>JAOPWA010000561.1 GCA_025965915.1 Dactylosporangium sp.
CCACCTCTATGCCGGCTACTGGACCTGCAACAGGATCAGTTTCGACAGCGGCGAGACGATGACCTGTGCGGTCCTCGAAGAGGATCTTCGGCCGGGATTCGACCGGTACCGGCCGTACCGGGCGGCCGTGGCGGCCGACCCCCGTCCGGCCTACGTGTTCGTCGCCGACTCCGCCCCCGACACGCTGTTACGTGCCCACCTTCGCGGTCGCGGCATCTCCGACGCGCCGATCCGGGCGGTCGGCCGGTATCGCGTGTACCGGCCGGCCGCCCGGATCGAGCTGCCCTGATCCGTCTACAGGAGTTCGAGGATGGTCGCGTTGGCCATCCCGCCGCCCTCGCACATGGTCTGGAGCCCGTATCGGATGCCGTTGTCGCGCATCTGGTGCAGCAGCGTGGTCATGAGCCGGGCTCCCGAGCCGCCGAGCGGGTGGCCCAGGGCGATCGCTCCGCCGCGCGGGTTGAGCCGGGCCGGGTCGGCGCCGGTCTCGGCGAGCCACGCCAGGGGCACCGGGGCGAACGCCTCGTTCACCTCGTACACGCCGACGTCGTTGATCGTGAGCCCGGCGCGCTTCAGCGCCTTAACGGTGGCGGGGATCGGGCCGGTGAGCATGATGACCGGGTCGTCGCCGGCGACGACGGCGGTGTGGACGCGCGCGAGCGGCGTCAGGCCGTGCGCGGCCGCCCACTCGCTCGTGGTGATGGCGAGCGCGGCGGCGCCGTCGGAGATCTGCGACGCGGAGCCGGCCGTGACCACCCCGTCGGCCTTGAACGGGGTCTTCAGCGAGCCGAGCGCCTCAAGTGACGTCTCGCGCCGGATGCCCTCGTCGGCGGTGACGCCGTCGACCGGGGCGATCTCCTTGGCGAAGTCGCCGGCGTCGGAGGCCTTCGCGGCGCGGGCGTGGCTCTCCAGCGCGTACTCGTCGAGTTGCTGGCGTGAGAAGCCCCAGCGGGCGGCGATCATCTCGGCGCCGACGCCCTGGTTGAACGGGGCGACCTCGCCGTCGGCGTACCCCTCGGCGCCGGCATAGCGCTCACGGACCCGCTCGCCGAAAGGCATCCCTGCGGACAGTCCGGCCCGCGCAGCTTCGCCGGGCGGCCCTGACTGTCCGCCTATTACGGATGAGCCCATGGGTACCCGCGTCATCGACTCGACGCCGCCGGCGACCATGAGGTCGGCGTGCCCGGCGATCACCGCGGCGGCGGCGAAGTGGACCGCCTGCTGGCTGGACCCGCACTGGCGATCGATCGTGGTGCCCGGCACCGACTCCGGCCAGCCGGCGGCGAGTACGGCGCTGCGGCCCACGTTCCAGGACTGCTCGCCGACCTGCGACACGCAGCCCCAGACCACGTCGTCGACGGCCGCCGGATCGAGACCGGTGCGCTCGGCGAGGGCGGACAGGACGTGACCGGAAAGGTCGACCGGGTGGATGTGTGACAGGCCGCCCTTGCGTCGGCCAACCGGGGTGCGAACCGCCCCGACGATCACCGCGTCCCGCATTGTTACTCCTCAGTAGGGTCGTTCGATCGTACCTCCAGGGGCGGTCGCCGAGTCCATAACCGTGCCATCCTTGATCGGTGAACGTGCGTACGCCCTGGATGCCCGACGAGAGCGGCGCGGGCGGGCAGCCGAGCGGCTCCGGACCGGCGGGTGAGCTGAGGTGGCGGGTCAACTCCCGGCTCACTGGGCTGAAGCTCGTGGCCGCAGTGTTGTTCCTGGTCACGGCCCTACTGTTGCGGTCGGACCCGGCCGGAATCGTCATCGGGCTGGCCGCCGCGCTCGCGCTCGGCGGGTTCGCCCTACGTGACCTGCTGACGCCGGTACGGCTGGCCGCCGACCCGACCGGAGTGACAGTGGTCAGCGGCTTCGCGGGCCGGCGTCATCTGCCGTGGGCGCGCATCGAGCGGATACGCGTGGACGAGCGGCGCCGCCTCGGTGTGCGCAGCGAGCTCCTGGAGATCGACGCCGGTGACTCGCTGCACCTTTTCAGTGGGTCCGAACTGAACGCCTCCTGCGCCGAGGTCGCCGCGCTGCTGGAGGGGCTGCGGTCGGCGGCGACCCGCGCGACCTAGGCCGCCTGGTCGTTGCGTAGCGCTAGGCCGCCTGGTCGTTGCGCAGCGCGAAGATCGCGATGTCGTCGCGCGGCGCCTCCAGCGAGAAGTTGAGCGTGGCGGCCCGGAGCCTCGCCGCGACCACCTCGGCTGGGAAGCCCGCGAGCGAGGACGCCTCCAGTCGCAGCCGCTCGACGCCGTACAGCTCGGGACCACGCCGTCGCTCGGTCACCCCGTCGGTGTAGAAGACGAGCGTCTCACCGGGGGCCAGCGACAGCTTCGCCTGCGGCAAGGACACCTCCTTGAGCAGTCCGAGCGCCGTGCCACACTCCCCGACCAGCGACGTCCGGCCGTCGGTGTGCAACAGGACGGGCCGGTCATGCCCGGCCAGGTACAGCGACACCTCGATTTGGCCGCCGCTACGCGGGGTCACCGCGGCGAGGGCAAGTGTGCAGAAGCGGCCGCCGCCCCGCTCGACCAGGGTCTCGTTGAGCCGTTCGAGGGCCTCCGGCAGTGGCCGGCCGTCGTATACCAGGGTCCGGGTCACCTCGCGGACCAGGCCGGTAACGGTCGCCGCGTGCACCCCTTTGCCGGAGACATCCCCAACGACCACGAGCCACCGGCCGTCGTCGAGTCCCACCACGTCGTAGAAGTCGCCGCCGACGTCGACGCCCTCGCCGGTCGGTACGTACTCCGCGCCGAAGTCGATGCCGTCAACCTGGGGCAGCGCCGGCGGTAGCAGCGAGCGCTGCAGCGCCTCGGCGACCGTGCGGCGTTCGGCGTGGATGCGTGCGTTGTCGATAGCCAGCGCCGCCCGGCGGGCCACGTCCTCGACCACGGTCAGCTCCTCGGCGCTCAACCGGTGATCAACGTTGTGGCCGACGGAGAGGACTCCCAGCTCATGGCCGCGAGCGGACATCGACACCGCGTAGCAGTCGATAGGGGCGGGCAGTGGCACGGCCGCGCCGACGTGCTGCGCCTCGCTCAGCTGCGGCAGCGCTTCCCCGAGCATCCGGTGCAGTTCGGGGGTGGCTCCTTCCTCGGCGTGGGTCGCCGCCGCCAGCCGCAGGCCGCCGCGGCCGTCGGAGACGTGCACGGCGCACCACCGTCCCAGCCGCGGCACGATGAGCCGGGGGATCAGGGCGAGCGTCAGTTCGGCGTCGAGGGACTGGGCGAGCAGTTCGCTCACCTCGGCCAGGTAGGTCAGCCACGTCCGCCGCTGAGCGTCCGCCCGCCACAGCCGCTCGTTTTCCAGCGCGAGCGAGATCCAGTCCGCAGCGAGGTCGATCAGCGAACCGACGTATTCGGTGGCCGGCTGGGTGAGCACCACCTCGCCCTGCCATGGGCGGGCCAGCCGCAGTGGGACCCGTACCCCGCCGAGGCTCGGCACCGGCGAGCCGTACCCGGTCACCGTGTGCGCCCCCCGGCCGTCACCCTGGTCGACCAGGATCGTCGCGCCTTCGGCGCCGACGGCGGCGCAGAGCCGGCCGAGTAGGTGTTCACCGAGGTCGACGACGGTTCCGCCGTGGGCCGACCGGATACCGGCCAGGAGTGACTGGAGGGCCTCCACGCTCACCACGGGGGCGTCGCCGGTGGCCGGGACGGATGGTCGATCGACGAGGAGGGTCGCCGTCGCCGCGGCGACGAGATCACCCGGCAGTCGGGTCTGATGGACGGCTGGCTCGAGGCCGGGCTCGGTCGCGGCGCCCGTGGGCGCCGGCGAGGTGGGTACGGTGCCGCTCGGTACGGCGCCGGTGGGACCGGTGCCGCCCGCGGCCCGGCTGTCCAGCCGAAACCACACACCCTTTCCATGCGGATAGTGAAGGGTGCCCCAGTATGTGGCAAGTTGGTCGACCAACAGCAGGCCCCGACCGCGCTCCTCGAGCTGTTCGATCGGTCGGGTGGAGCCGTTCCGTGCCTTCTGCGCCTGGTTGTGCGTGATCGGACCGGTGCGGAAGTCCGTCACCGTCACGGTGATACTGTCCGCGTCCGCGAGAATCTCCAGATCCAGCGCCGTACGCGCGTGCACGACGGCATTGGTGGCCAGCTCAGTCGTGAGCAGGAGTGCCTCATCGAGCAACTCTGTGAGGCCGACGTCCACCATGGCGGAACGAACAGCGGCGCGAGCCGCGCCCGGGGAGCTATGGTCGGCGGGAAGTCGGAGGCGCCGTACCACCTGAGCAGTCACATCTCGCAGTCTCCACGGAACAGTGGTAACAATCCAACCGGGGCGCTCGCTCAAATTCGTCATTGGTACGAACATGGGAGAGCGGCCAGCTCCATCGAAACCCCAGGAGGATCGTGATGACCACCGTCGACGAGGCACCCTCTGCGGCTGTGGATTCGCCGGATGACAGCGGTCTGCTGGAGGAGTTCGCGGCCGTACTGAGCCGAGTGAGCGCCGGTGACTTCAAGGCCCGACTACGGCGCAGACACGGCCTGGCCGGCGAGGTGTGTGACCGGTTTAACGAGGTTGTCGAGATCCAGGCGCACCGCAACCGGGAGCTGCTGCGTATCCGCCGTGTTGTGGGCCGGGAGGGCCGGCTGACCGAACGCATCGACGATGAGCAGTTCGTGGGCGAATGGGCCGAGGGCGTCCGGGCGGTCAACGCGCTCATCGACGACCTGGGCCGGCCGACCACCGAGATCGCGCGCGTCATCGTGGCGGTCGCCGAGGGTGACCTGTCACAGAAGATGGCCCTGGAGATGGAGGGCCAGTCACTAAAGGGTGAGTTCCTGCGCATCGGCCGCACCGTGAACACCATGGTCGACCAGTTGTCGTCGTTCGCCGACGAGGTCACGCGGGTGGCGCGTGAGGTGGGCACCGAGGGCAAGCTGGGTGGTCAGGCGGACGTCCGTGGCGTCGCCGGCACCTGGCGCGACCTCACGGACTCGGTCAACACGATGGCCTCCAACCTCACCAGCCAGGTTCGGTCGATCTCGGAGGTCACCACGGCGATCGCGCACGGTGACCTGTCGCAGAAGATCACCGTGTCGGCCAAGGGTGAGGTCGCCGAGCTGGCCGACACGATCAACTCGCTGACCGGCACCCTGCGGGTCTTCGCCCAGCAGGTCATCACGGTCGCGCGTGAGGTGGGCACCGAGGGCAAACTGGGTGGCCAGGCCGACGTGCCGGGTGTCGCCGGTACCTGGAAGGACCTCACCGACGCGGTGAACTTCATGGCGTCCAACCTGACGTCCCAGGTGCGTAACATCGCCCAGGTCACCACTGCCGTGGCGCGGGGTGACCTGTCGCAGAAGATCACCGTCGGCGCCGAGGGTGAGATCCTCGAACTCAAGGACGCCGTCAACACGATGGTGGACCAGTTGTCGTCGTTCGCCGACGAGGTCACGCGGGTGGCGCGTGAGGTGGGTACCGAGGGCAAGCTGGGTGGTCAGGCCCAGGTTTCGGGCGTTTCCGGTACCTGGCGGGATCTGACCGAGAACGTGAACCAGCTCGCCGGCAACCTGACCTCTCAGGTGCGTAACATCGCCCAGGTCACGACGGCGGTGGCGAAGGGCGACCTGACCCAGAAGATCACCGTCGACGCCCGCGGCGAGATCCTGGAGCTGAAGAGCACCGTCAACACGATGGTGGACCAGCTCTCCGCGTTCGCCGACGAGGTCACGCGGGTGGCGCGTGAGGTGGGTACCGAGGGCAAGCTGGGTGGTCAGGCGCAGGTGCGGGGCGTGTCGGGTACCTGGCGGGACCTGACCGACAACGTCAACTTCATGGCGTCCAACCTGACCAGCCAGGTGCGTAACATCGCCCAGGTTTCGGCGGCGGTGGCGAAGGGCGACCTGTCGCGGAAGATCACGGTGGCGGCGCAGGGTGAGATCCTCGAACTCAAGGACGTCGTCAACACGATGGTGGACCAGTTGTCGTCGTTCGCCGCCGAGGTCACGCGGGTGGCGCGTGAGGTGGGTACCGAGGGCAAGCTGGGTGGTCAGGCGCAGGTGCGGGGCGTGTCGG
>JAOPWA010000573.1 GCA_025965915.1 Dactylosporangium sp.
GCAGCTGCTGCATCTGCCGACCTCGCTCGCCGGGGACAAGGCAATCCCCGACTGGGGCGCGATCTTCATCGTCCTCGTGCTCGGCGTGGTCATGGTCGTGGGGATGAAGATGTCGAGCCGGCTCACCACCGTCCTCGTCGGGGTCAAGCTCGCCGTCGTGCTGTTCGTGATCGGCTTCGGCGCCTTCTTCATCAAGGCCGCCAACTACTCGCCCTTCATCCCTCCGCCGCAGCCCGCCCCGAAGGCCGGCGCCAACGCTCCGCTGCTCCAGGTACTCGCCGGCGTGACGCCCCAGCACTTCGGCTGGCTCGGCGTCCTGGCGGCGGCGGCGATCGTGTTCTTCGCCTACATCGGCTTCGACGTGGTGGCCACGACCGCCGAGGAAACCCGAAACCCGCAGCGGGACATGCCCCGCGGCATCCTCGGGTCACTCGCGATCTGCGCGCTGCTGTACGTGGCCGTCGCCGCCGTGGTCACCGGCATGACCAGGTACACCAACCTCAACACCGGCGCGCCGCTGGCCAAGGCGTTCGACGACGTCGGGCAGGGCTGGGCGGCCAAGGTGATCTCGCTGGGCGCGATCTGCGGCATCACCACGGTCATCCTGGTGCTGATGCTCGGCCAGACCCGCGTGTTCTTCGCGATGTCGCGCGACGGCCTGCTCCCGCCCGCCCTCGCCAAGGTGCACCCCCGCTCCGGTGCGCCGTGGATCATCACCATCATCACCTGCACGGTGGTCGCGGCCCTCGCGGGGTTCGTTCCGCTGTCCCAACTGTCCGAGCTGACCAGCGTCGGCACGCTCTTCGCGTTCGTGGTGGTGTCGATCGGCGTGGTCGTCCTGCGCCGTACCCGGCCCGACCTGCCGCGGTCGTTCCGCGCGCCGGGGGTCCCATGGCTGCCGGCCCTCAGTGTCCTCGCATGCCTCTGCCTGATGCTGAACCTGCCGGTGCAGACCTGGATCCGGTTCGTCGTATGGATGGTCGTCGGGCTGGCCATCTACTTCCTGTACGGCAGGCGCAACAGCCGGCTGCACCGAACTGGCTCGACCACCACGAACGAGCCCTCGTCAGCCCGCTCGTCCATCTGACCACCGTCCGTGATCATCGTCCGGATGCCGAGGCGAGTTCGGCGGCGGGCGTGTCGACATACGTCGCTGGTGGCGTCCAGCCGCCGAAGACGCGTTCGAGTTCGAGGGCGACCGCGATCGACACGTGGTCACGACCGTGTCCGGCGACCACCTGTACCCCGAGCGGCAGCCCATCGCGATCCAGCCCGAGCGGCGTCTGCGTGACCGGCAGCCCGGCGAGGTTGAACGGCACCACGTGAGCCAGCCACCACGGCCGCCCCACCGTACGGCCGTGGCGTGGCGCGGTCGTCGCCAGCGGCGGCTCCAGCAGCACTCCGTCCCCGATCGCGGCGGACAGTTCGGCGACGATGGACTCGCCCGCCGTGATCAACCGTTCCGCCCAGCGGCGGGGTACCCGCGCCTGTGCCCGCTCGGCGACCAGCAGGAGCCGCGTCGCGACGGTGTGCGGCCCGCCCCGGCGAAGCATCGCCCGCCAGTGGACGTCGTTCGCGCCTGCCGCGAACAGCACGTCACGCGCCCCCAGACCGGAAGTCCGGGCCAGGGTCGTCACGTACGACTCGACCGCGCGGCGCAGCGCGGGCATGCGCCGACGCTGCACCCGGGCGCCGGCGGCCGCGAGCGCACCGGCGGCCCGCTCGCGGGCCCACAACATGTCGTCGCTGGTGACCAGCGGCCAGGACTCGTCGATGAGCAGTACCGGCAGGCCACGCAAGGACACGTCGGCCGGGTCGCCGAGGCTCACGTCACCGACCATCGGGTCGACGCCGTCCGGGCCAGCCAGGATGCGCAGCAGCGGCATGAGGTCTTCGGCGCGGCGGGCCAGGGGCCCGTGCGCGAACAGTGGACGGTTGCCGTCATCGCACGGAGGCCACGAGCCGGTCGCCGGCGACAGGCCGCGGGACGGTTTGTGTCCGAACACGCCGCAGCAGAAGGCCGGAATCCGGATCGAGCCACCGATGTCGGACCCGAGGCCGAACGGCGAGGCGCCACTGCCGACCGCCGCGCCCTCTCCCCCGGACGAGCCACCGGCCGTGCGCGTCGGGTTGTACGGGTTGCGGGTACGCCCGTAGAGCCGGTTTTCGGACTCCACCCACAGGCACATCTCCGACGTGTTGGTCACACCGAGCACGATCGCCCCGGCGTCGACCAGCCGTCGCACGACCGGGGCGGAGGTCGAGGCGGCGATGGCGCCACGGGCGACCACCCCGGCGCTGTTGGGCATACCGGCGACCGCCACGGCCTCCTTGACGGTGCACGGCACGCCGAGCAGCGGTGGCAGTGGCTCGTCGGGCGCCGCTACGGCCACCCTGGCGTCAGCGGCTCGGGCTTCGGCGCGAGCGGCGTCGAAGCGGTCGGCGACGAGAGCGTTGAGGCTGGGATTAACCCGTCGAAGGGCACTGATGTGCGCCTCCACGACGTCGCTGGCGGTCACCCGCCGCTGTCGGATCGCAGCGGCCAGTGCTGAGGCAGACATCTCGGTATAGGCGAACGGGCTCACAGAACCTCCCGCGGGTCTTCGGTATGCAGACCAGCAAGGTACCGATGAGTAACTTGCTTGCCAAGCACGACTCTCGCGAGGTCACAGGCGAGTTGCAAATTTAGTTCGAGAAATCCGTGAACCGACCGGAGCACTCGCGCGTACTCCGAGATGTGGGTCGATCTGGTCAGCCGGACCGGGTTCCACAGGAGACGAGAACCTCAGGCTAACCGTGGGTGATGCCATTACCCACCGGATACCTGACACCCATGCGAGTCCCAAGGAGGAGACGTGATCCGAGCCAGCCGCGCAGCATACCTCGTCTGCGGGGTGCTCACCGCACTCGCTTTGGCGGGGTGGGGCGTCCGGGCGGCCGGAGCGCCGCACAGCAACACCACAAGCAACACCGCCAGCAACGCAACGGTCCCGTTGGCCGCACCCACCAACACTCAGGCACCCGGCGGTACCGCGGGCGGTGACTACGGTGCCGCCGCACCCCAGGCCGGCGGCGACGCCGCTGCCGCCAACGGCAACGCCGCCCCGGCCGCGGCGGTCGGTTCCAAGACCACCAAGCTGGTCGCGAAGACGATCGCCCGGATGGGCCAGGTCGTGACCGATGACAAGGGCTGGGTGCTGTACCGCTTCGACAAGGACACGGCCAACCCGCCGGCCTCCAACTGCAAGGACAAGTGTGCCCAGGTGTGGCCTCCGCTGCTGTCCAGCGACGGCAACGTTCCTCAACTGGAAGGCGTCGACTCCACGCTCGTCGGCACGATCCAGCGCGCTGACGGCGGCAACCAGATCACGCTCGGCGGCTGGCCGCTGTACCGGTACGTGGGTGACAAGACCCCGGGCAAGTGGACCGGCCAGGCAGTCGGTGGCACCTGGTTCGTGTCCAGCCCGACCGGCAAGAAGAACCTGACCTGCCTGCCGACCTCGACCCCGACCGCGGCGGCGCCCCCCGCCGCGGGTGACGCCGGAAGCAACAGCGGCAGCGGCGGCTACTGAGCCTCCATCAGGAAACTACTGGCGCACCACGGACCCCCGCGGCGTCGTCGCCAGAAGACTGGCGGCGGCGTCGCGGGCCCATGTCGAGATGGATCACAGCCGGGATGTTGTGTGGATCAGGCCGTGCCCGGGTACGCGGCCGAGACACGGCAGAGGGGGCGCACCATGACGATGGCGGTAC
>JAOPWA010000600.1 GCA_025965915.1 Dactylosporangium sp.
AGTCACCACGGGCCGGCGCGGGCGATCGCGTCCTGGGCCGCCGCCGCGCAGGCCACCCTGCACTGCCTCACCGGCTGCGCGATCGGCGAGGTGGCAGGCATGGTGATCGGCACCGCCCTGGGTCTGCACAACATCGCCACAGTGGTGCTCTCAGTCGTGCTGGCGTTCGTGTTCGGCTACGCCCTGACCATGCGCGGCGTCCTGCGTGCCGGGGTAGACCTGAAGACGGCGTTTTCCGTCGCGCTGGCCGCCGACACCGTCTCCATCGTCATCATGGAGATCCTCGACAACGTCGTGATGCTCACCGTGCCCGGGGCCATGAATGCCGGCCTTGCCAGCCTGCTGTTTTGGGCCTCGCTGGCCTTCTCGCTGGTCGTGGCGTTCCTGCTGACCACTCCCGTCAACAAGTGGCTGATCAGTCGGGGTCGCGGGCACGCAGTCGTCCACCAGTACCACCACTGACCCGGGCACTCGCGGTTTCCGGCGGGTGCGAAAGCGCCTCGCTGTTCTTCGTCCGTGAAATGGCCCGGGGCGCTGTTGTGTGGTGGCTTTGCCGGAGGTCTTTTCGATTGCGCCGTAGGAGTTACCGGCGAGGTGACGACGGTGCGAGGAGGGGTCGCAGCCGGGTGCGGCCGGCGGCGACGACCAGTCGGGTCAGCGCCGCACGTGCCAGGGCATAGAAAACGACCGCGACCACGCCACCCAATGCCAGTCCGACGGCAACGTCGCTGGGGTAGTGGGCACCGATATAGACGCGTGCGCCGGCCATCGCGATCGCGGCGGCCACCGCGATCGTGCCCAGCCGCCAGGACGCCAGCAGTAGCCCGACCGCGGCGGCGCCGGCCATGGCGGCGTGGTCGGACGGAAAGGACGGATCGGTGCTGCGATGGGCGAGCACCAATAGGTCGTGGTGCGTGGTGTACGGGCGCGGCCGGGCGACCGCGTGCACGATCGGCTGGTTGAGCGCCACTGCCACCAGTACCGCCGCCCCGGCGCACAGGGCGGTGGCCATCCTGGCCGGGTCGTTCGAGTGGCGGGCGGTCCACCAGCCGGTCAGCAGTAGGAGCGCGAACACCGCGATGCCGTAGCTGGCGTACCCGTTCACCAGCACGTGCAGCCCCGGTGTGTCCCGCGCGAAACGGTTGATCGCCTCAAGCAGCCGGTCGTCCACGCGTCCTGTCCCTTCCCGACTCATACGTTTTGCTACTACCTTTAGTTGTCGTAGCAATCTACTACGACAAAGGAACGTAGTAGTAGTGACGGCGAGGTGTGTTGTGGACGCGGAACAGCGGCGCGGATGGGGCGACCTGGCCCAGGCCATCGTCGACGCGGTGACCAGAGCAGACGCGCCGGTGACCCCGGCGCAGGTCCGCGACAGCCTTGGCGGCGACCTGGCCTACACCACCGTCATGACCGTCATGTCCCGGCTGAACGAGCGCGGTGTCCTGGCCCGCCAGCGCGCCGGCCGGGCCTTCGCCTATACCGTGGTCGGCGACCCCGCGCAGATCACCGCCCGGCGCATGCACCGCCTGCTCGAAGTCGACGACGACCGGGCCGGTGTACTGGCCCGCTTCGTCGACGACCTCACCCCGCAGGACGAGCAACTGCTCCGTGAACTACTCGACCGGGCCGCCACCGACGAGCCTGCCGACAAACCAGGCTCGAGCGGCAGGCAGCGACCGTGACCACCGCCGTCGTCACCGCGCTGGTGGCCTGTCTCGCGTTCCCCGCCACCGCGCCCCGCCTGGCACGGTCACTGCCGCCGGCGGTCATGGTGCGCCTGCTGGTCCCCACCAGTGTCTTGGCAGCCAGCTGCGGGGTGTTCGTGCTCGGCACGGTGACCTTCACCGGCCTGGGTCAGCTCACGCAGGTCGCCCGATTCGGCGGCTGGTCGCCGGGGACCTTGCGGGCGTTGGATCCGATCCCGCAGGAGGTGGCCGTCGCCGCCGGGGCGCTGCTGTTACCACTGGCCGCCTGGACGCTCTGGTCCATCCTTCGGACCGGCCGTGCCCTACTTTCCGTTCACCGGGCTTACGAGCATCTACGCCGCGTCGACTCGCCGATCGTGGTCGTCGACAGCGACCAGCTGGATGCCTTCACCACCCCGGGTCCGTATGCGCGCATCGTCGTGACCAGCGCCCTGCTCGCCGCCCTCACCGCCGAGCAGCGGCGGGTGCTGCTGGCCCACGAGCAATCCCACCACCGCCACCGGCACACCTGGTGGGCACTGGCCGCAGATCTGGCGGCCGCGGTCAACCCACTGCTACGCCCGACCGCCGCAGCGATCCGCCACGGCATTGAGCGATGGGCCGACGAGGACGCCGCCCGCGCGACCGACCGGCGGCTGGTCGCCACCACCATCGCCCACGTCGCGCTGCTACGCGCCCGCGCCAGCGGTCGGCCAGCTCCGGCCGGTGCGGCTGCTGCGACCGGTGGGCAGGTGCCTCGACGGGTGCAGGCGCTCCTGCGCCCCGCCCCGCACGTCCGCGCGCGACACCTCGGCGCGGTGGCTGTCCTGGTCGCCGCGATCCTCACCACCGCCATCGCCGTCGAACGCACCGGCGAGACCCTCTTCGAACAGGCGCAACACCCCACCACCAGCGCCGCCCCGCACGTCGATGCCGTAGACGCAGACGGCAACATCATCGGACTCATCCAGTCACCGTGATCGCCCGTCGTCACACGGAGGCCGGTCTGTCGGTACTCCGCGGTCAGTCATGGTGGTGGATCGCTCCCTGGGTCAGGGTAAGTCTGTCCCCGCCTCCGCCCCAGCGCAGGGCGACGATCTCCGCGGCGATACTGACGGCGGTCTCCTCGGGCGTGCGGGCGCCAAGGTCAAGCCCGATCGGTGAGGAGAGCCGCGCCAGTTCGGCGTCCGTCACGCCCGTGGCACGCAACCGCTCCAGCCGGTCGTCGTGCGTGCGGCGGGAGCCCATCGCCCCGACGTAGGCGACCTCGGGCAGCCGCAGCGCGACCTCGAGGACCGGAACGTCGAACTTGGGATCGTGCGTGAGCACGGCGATGATGGTCCGGGCGTTGATGCGCCCCGCGTCGGCCTCGGCTCGCAGGTACCGGTGCGGCCACTCGACGACCACCTCGTCGGCGTCCGGGAAACGCGAGCGCGTGGCAAAGACGGGGCGGGCGTCGCAGACGGTGACCTGGTATCCGAGGAAGGCGCCGATCCGGGCGAGCGCGGCGGCGAAGTCGATGGCACCGAAGACGACCATTCGCGGCCGGGGTGCGTAGGCGGCGACGAACACGCGCGCGCCCTCGCCGAGCCGCTCTCCGTCAGCGCCGTAGACAAGCGTTTCGCTGCGACCGTTGGCGAGCAGGCCAGGGGCATCGTCTGCGACCGCGGCGTCAAAGCGTTCCGAGCCCAGGGATCCAGACACCGCGGTCGCGTGTGCGCCTTGCGGGCGTATCACCATGCGCGCGCCCACCCGGCGGGCATCAGGGTGTTCGACGAGGGTACACACGGCCACCGGGCGTCCCGCGGCGATGTCGGCGGCGACCTCCTCCAGTTGCGGAAAGGTCGTGGGGTCCACGCGCTCTACGAAGACGTCGAGAATCCCGCCACAGGTGAGCCCGACTCCGAACGCCTCGTCGTCGGTGACTCCATAGCGTTGCAGCACCGGGCTGCCGTCGGCGACGACCTCCTTGGCGAGCTCGTACACGGCGCCCTCGACACAACCGCCGGAGACACTGCCGACCGCCTCGCCGTCGGGTCCGACGAGCAGGGCGGCGCCCGCCGGTCGTGGCGCCGATCGCCAGGTGGCAACGACCGTGCCCATCCCGACCGGACGCCCCTGGCGCCACCAAGCGAGCAGTTCCGGCAGCACCTCACGCACGTCGGATCACCTCTAATGCCTCCTCGAACGCGCCCAGGGAATGTCCGGCCACGAAATGGTCCACGTGTGGGAGCACCGCGGCGATGCCCTTCTGCAGGGGTTGGTACCCGGCCTTTCCGCAGTGCGGGTTGAGCCACACCAGGCGATGAGCTAGTCGGCCGAGCCGGCGGACCTGGAATGTCAGCAGTTCCACGTCGCCGCGTTCCCACCCGTCGGAGCAGATGACCAGGACGGCGCCACGGGCGAGGCTCCGCTGTCCCCAGCGGTCGGCGAACGCCTGCAGCACCTCACCGAGGCGCGTTCCGCCCGACCAGTCGGGAACCATCTCGCCGGCCGCCCGGAGGGCCGTCTCCGGATCACGGTGCAAGCGCAGGGCGCGGGTGAGGCGAGTCAGGCGGGTTCCGATCGTGAAGACTTCGACGGGACCTGCGCCCGCGACCCCCGCCCGCAGTACGCGGTGAGCCAGGCGTAGTAGCGCGTCGGCGTAGGCGGACATGGACCCGGATACGTCAATGAGCAACACCACCCGCCGTGGCCTGCTCGCACGGCGCCGTGAACGGATGGGTCCGAGTTCACCCATCCGCCGTAACTGTTCGCGCAGTGTCCGACGCGGGTCGATGTCGCCGCGCCGAGCGGTGGGGCGCCGGCGTGAGGAGCGTCGGCGCGGCAACACGACCGGCAGTTGGGAGAAGAGCTGGTTGAGCACGGAGCGCTCGTCGGCCGTCAACTCCGCGACGTCGCGGCGCCGAAGTACCTCCATCGCGGTGGCCGTCGGCTGCGCGTGCTCGGAGTCTTCCGGCTGGGCGTCGTCGCCGACACCGGTGAGGGCGGCGGCGGGCAGGGCCGGGACAGGTATCGCCGGAAGGCCCTGCTGGGGGCGCTGCCCTTCGAACCAGGCTTTGAAGACGCGGTCGAACGTCGTCAGGTGCTCCGGTTCGCTGCACAGCGTCGCGCGCCCGGCCCGGTACACGTTGACCCGCTGGCCGACGTCGAGTTCCGCCACGGCGACGAGGAAGTTCGTCGTCCTGTCGGGTGTCACGCTGACCCCGGCCGCACGCAGCGCACGTACAAAACCTGAGAGAAGGGCCTCGACACTGGTCGCCATCGTTGATCTCTTTCGGATCAGTCCGGGAGCAGGCGGTGGAGGTCGGGACGCACCCGGTCGGCGTCCTCCTTGTACTTCAGGACGATCCCCAGCGTGTTGGCAGCGACCTCCGGGTCGAGCTCCTCCCGGCCAAGGGCGTGCAGTGCGGTCGCCCAGTCCAGGCTCTCCGCGACGCCCGGCCGCTTGAGGAGATCGGCCTCCCGCAACCGGTGGACGGCGTTGGCGACCTGCTCGGCGAGGCGCTGGGGGACTTCGGGTAGGCGCGTGCGAATGATCTGAATCTCGCGTTCGAGGCTTGGGTGCTCGACCCAGTGGTACAGGCAGCGGCGCTTCAGCGCGTCGTGCAACTCACGGGTGCGATTCGAGGTGAGGATGATGAGCGGCGGCTGTTGTGCGCGGACGGTTCCCACCTCGGGAATCGTTATCGCGTTGGTGGAGAGCACCTCCAGTAACAAGGCCTCGAACTCGTCGTCGGCGCGGTCCACCTCGTCGACGAGGAGCACCGAGGATGCGCTGCGCAGCGCTTTGAGGACTGGTCGAGCGAGCAGGAAGCGCTCGTCGAACAGGTCCTGCTCGACTTCGTCGACGTCCAAGCCGCCTGGCCCCCGGGCGGCTTCGAGCGCGCGCAGGTGCAGCAGTTGGCGTGGGAAGTCCCAGTCGTACAAGGCCTG
Source organism: Dactylosporangium sp. (assembly GCA_025965915.1). Classification (GTDB taxonomy): domain Bacteria; phylum Actinomycetota; class Actinomycetes; order Mycobacteriales; family Micromonosporaceae; genus Planosporangium. The sequence goes on from JAOPWA010000600.1 coordinate 5,625, forward strand.
GCTCGCGTCGATGCCCTCGTAGCACTGCAACCGGATCAACGGCGTGTGCAGCGCGATGGCGACCGCTTCGGCGAGGGCGGTCTTGCCGGTCCCTGGTTCGCCTTCGAGCAGGATCGGGCGGCGCATGCGCAGCGCCAGCCACACGACCGTTGCCAGGTCCTCGTCTGCGAGGTAGCCGCTTTGCCGGATGGTGGCCGCCAGTTCGACCGGCGTGGCGGGCAGAACGCGGTTCGGGGGTTGGTTGGTCCCCGCCGAAGCGTCTGTCGCCCCTGCGCCGAGGTCGGCCATCCAGTAGCTCCATCCTTCTCCAACACACCTCCGTTACACGGTATACGCTGGCACACCGCTGACTACACCTCGGGGTAGCATGAGGCGTGACGGCGAGCGAACCACTACGGCAGACGTCCCGGTCGACGAGCAGCGGGATCCTGCCTGCGGATCGGCCGCGGGATCCACGGCTGGTGGATCGTTTCGGGCGGGTCGCGACCGACCTGCGGGTCTCATTGACCGACCGTTGCAACCTGCGGTGCACATACTGCATGCCAGCAGAGGGGCTGGACTGGCTGCGCGACGACCGGGTGCTGACGGACGCCGAGATCGTACGGCTCATCGCCATCGCGGTGGACCTGCTCGGGGTAGACGAGATCCGCTTCACCGGAGGCGAGCCCCTGCTGCGCAAGGGTCTCGAGGGGATAGTCGCTGCCACCACAGCGCTGCGCACCGCTGACGGGCGGTCGCCGCAGACGGCGCTGACCACCAACGGGCTCGGTCTGGCTCGACGGTCTGCGGGGCTCGCTGCCGCAGGGCTGGGCCGGGTGAATGTCTCGCTGGACACGTTGCGGCGCGACCGGTTCCTGACGATCACGCACCGGGATCGGCTGGAGGACGTCCTCGCCGGCGCCAGCGCCGCCTCCGCAGCCGGCCTCGGCCCAATCAAGATCAATGCTGTGCTGCTGCGTGGGATCAACGACGATGAGGCGCCGGACCTCCTGCGCTGGGCGTTGGGCGCCGGTTACCAACTACGGTTCATCGAGCAGATGCCCCTGGACGCGCAGGGGGCCTGGGACCGATCAGTGATGATCACGGCCGAGGAGATCCTCGACAAACTGGGCAGGGAGTTCGAACTTCGCCCTCACGACACCGACGCCCGCGGGGCGGCCCCGGCGGAGACCTGGCGCGTGACCGACGGCGAGCATAGCGGCGTGGTGGGCATTATCGCGTCCGTGACCCGGCCGTTCTGCGGTACCTGCGACCGTGCCCGACTGACCGCTGACGGGCAGATCCGCGATTGTCTCTTCGCTACGGCCGAGACGGACCTACGTCAGATGCTGCGTGACGGCGCGACCGACGAACAACTCGCCGACGTCTGGCGGGCCGCGATGTGGGGCAAGCGGGCGGGACACGGAATGGACGATCCGGGTTTCCTACGCCCCAGCCGCCCGATGTCGGCCATTGGGGGCTGACCTCCGACTCACCGGCCGCGCTCCGGCGGCCGTCACTCCGCTTCCCAAAGGCGCAGACGGATGTCCCTTGCCTCGGTGAAGTGTCGCGATGCAACGGCTGCCGCGAGTTCGCTGTCGCGAGCCTCGATGGCCGCGACAAGTTCCCCGTGTTCGGCGTGGGAAGCGTCGTGGCGCCCCGGATAGGCCAGAGTCGTGGCCGGATACCGGCCCAGATGCAGGTTCAGGCGCTCGAGCAGATCGATCAGCGACTCGTTGTGGCTGGCCCGCCATACGGTCCGGTGAAATTCCCTGTTGGTCTCGGCCATCGCGTACGGGTCGTCGGTGCCGACGCGGTGCGCTCGCTCCACGGCCCTGCGCATAGCCATGAGGTCCAGGGACGTTCGGCGCTCAGCCGCCACACCGGCGGCCCGGCTCTCCAGCACGATCCTGGTCTCGTAGATGTCGAGAATCTCTTCCGGGCTGCTCTCGCGAACGACCAGGCCGTGTTCGCCGCGTTGCACCAGGCCGTCCTGCTCGAGGCGGGTCAACGCCTCGCGGATCGGGGTTCGGCTGACCTCGCACCATTCGGCCAGAGCTGACTCGACCAGCTGCTCGCCAGGCTCCAGCTCGCCGGACATGATGGCCTGGGTAAGGCGTTCGTACGGTGTCACGCGACGAGTCGTCGTCTTCCCCAGCGGGCTGCGTGGGGATGACACGGACGGCTTAGCCATGGGCGCTCCATCGGGTAAATGGCGATCGCTGCGGGCACCTCGGGCGCGGTACGCGGTTACACACACCAGTATGCAGCCTGTCGTTCTTCCCGCACCAGCCCTCAGACGTCGGGGGTGTCGTCGATTCCGGCATCGGGCCGGGTGACTCGGGTGGCGGTAGGGACAGTGCCGATTGGGCCGCGTTACGGCAGCGGGTCTCGTGGACACGCAAGTGTACAGGCGTATACGCTGCCCGTCAGACGTCGCCGCCTGGCGGCTCGAGTCCGGGAAGTTGCTGGGAGGCCCTCGTGACCGAAAGGTCGACGAAGCACAATCCGTTACACGACCTGGCGACCCAGGTCCCGGACGGCGAGTTGTGCCCGGTCCCGACCGTTCTCGCGACGACACCCGCGGGATGCCTGCTGGATACCCTCGGCATCACGCTGACCCACGTCGGGGTCGGCCGTGCTCGTGCCGAGATGGTGGTTACGCCCGTACATCTCAACCAGCGCGGTGCGCCTCAAGGCGGGGCGCTGGTCGCGTTCGCTGACGCGGTGGCTGGATGGGCCAGTGACGCCGGGCTGGCCGGTGGTGCGGACTTCACCACCCTCGAGGTCAAGTGCAACCTGCTGGGGCGCGCCGAGCTTGGCGCGACCCTGGTCGCCGTAGCCAGCCCCGTCCACATGGGACGCCGAACGCTGGTGCACGACGTCGACGTCTTTCGGGCCGAGCACGAGTCCAGCCCGCAGCCCCGACGCCTGGTGGCCCGCTTTTCCTGCACCCAACTGGTTCTCTCCGCGCCCTGAAAACGAGCCTGATCGACGGTGGACGGGCAACGCGCCGAGGGTTCGTGCGCATGAGCGGGTAACCAGGCCGCACAACCTGGAGCGAGGAGCAAGCATGCAGATCGTCGTCTGCGTCAAGTACGTGCCGGATGCCCAGTCGGACCGCACCTTCAACGAGTCGGACAGCACCACCGACCGGGTCGGGGTGGACGGTCTGCTCTCGGAATTGGATGAGTACGCCGTCGAGGAGGCGCTGAAGCTGGCCGAGTCCGGCGACGGTGAGGTGACCGTGTTGACCATTGGCCCCGACGCCGCTGTCGAGGCGGTTAAGAAGGCGTTGCAGATGGGCGCTGACAAGGGGGTGCACGTCAACGACGCGGCGATCCACGGCAGCGACGCGGTGGCGACCTCGTTGGTGCTGGCCGAGGCGATCAGGAAGATCGGCGCGCCGGACCTGGTGCTGACCGGGATGGCGTCCACGGACGGGACGATGGGTGTGGTGCCGGCGATGTTGGCCGAGCGGCTGGGGTTGCCACAGGTGACGTTCGCCTCGGAGGTGACTGTCGAGGGCCCGGCGGTGCGGATCCGCCGGGAAGGGGATGCGGCGTCGGAGACGATCGAGGCGGCGTTGCCGGCGTTGGTGTCGGTGACCGACCGGATCAACGAGCCGCGGTACCCCTCGTTCAAGGGGATCATGGCGGCGAAGAAGAAGCCGGTGCAGACGTGGTCGGTGTCCGATCTGGGGATCGACGCCTCGCAGGTCGGGCTGGACGCGGCGTGGACCACTGTGGAGGCCGTCACGAAGCGACCGCCGCGTCAGCAGGGGCAGATCGTCGCCGACGAGGGTGACGGCGGCACGAAACTGGCGGAGTTCCTGGCCGCCCGCAAGTTCATCTGAGCCGTCCGGACCGTTCAGCGTGAGAAGGGGTACCCACAGATATGGCTGAAGTTCTGGTACTGGTCGACCATGTCGACGGCGCGGTCCGTAAGACGACCTCCGAGCTGCTGACGATCGCCCGTCGCCTGGGGGAGCCGTCGGCGGTTTTCATCGGCGCCGGGTTCGACAGGGCCAAGGAGGTCCTGGCGGCCTATGGCGCGGACAAGGTCTACCGCATCGAATCCACCGACGTCACCGACTACCTGGTGGCCCCCAAGGCCGAGTGCCTGGCCCAGCTCGTCGCGTCGACGGGCCCGGTCGCGGTGCTGATCCCGGCCAACAATGAAGGCAAGGAGATCGCGGCGCGGCTGGCGATCAAGACGCAGTCGGGGCTGATCACCGACGCGGTCGACGTGCAAGCCGGTGAGGGCGGGTCGGTGAGCACCACGCAGTCGGTTTTCGCCGGGTCCTACACCGTCAAGGCCAAGGTGACCAAGGGCGTCCCGATCATCGCGGTGAAGCCGAACTCCGCCACGCCGGAGGCCATTCCCGGTGCGGCGGCGGATGAAATGGTCGAGGTGAGCATCTCCGACGGGGCCAGGACCGCCAGGATCATCGAGCGTCAGGAGAAGAAGGCCACCGGGCGCCCGGAATTGACCGAGGCGGCGATCGTGGTGTCGGGTGGTCGGGGCACCTCCGGGGACTTCTCGCCGGTCGAGGAGTTCGCCGACTCCCTGGGCGCCGCGGTGGGCGCTTCGCGGGCCGCGGTCGATGCCGGGTGGTACCCGCACGCCAACCAGGTCGGTCAGACCGGCAAGCAGGTTTCGCCGCAACTGTATGTCGCGGCGGGTATTTCCGGGGCGATCCAGCACCGTGCGGGGATGCAGACGTCCAAGACGATCGTGGCGGTCAACAAGGACGACGAGGCCCCGATCTTCGGGCTGGTGGATTTCGGTGTCGTGGGTGACCTGTTCACCGTCCTGCCTCAGGCCACCGAGGCGGTCAAGGTCGCCAAGGGCTGACCCGGTCACACCCGGCAGTTCCAGCTTCCACTACGGATCTCTGCCGGGTACGCTTGTATACAGTCGGATACAGACAGATGCAGCAGTGCATGAAAGAGGTGGCACGGATGTCAGGACGCCGGGTGGTCGTAGTGGGGGCCGGCAATGCGGCGCTGTGCGCGGCGCTGGCCGCGCGCGAACGGGGGGCTGAGGTGGTCGTCCTCGAGCGCGCCGAACGTGACCTGCGCGGTGGCAACACGGCCTTCACTGCGGGCGCGATGCGGGTGGCCTACGACGGAGTGGACGACCTGCGCAACCTGATGCCCGACCTCACCGACGAAGAGGTGGCCGTCACCGACTTCGGCACCTACACGACCGAGGCGTTCCTCGATGACATGGCCAGGGTCACCGAGTACCGCACCGATCCCGAGTTGGCCGGCATCCTGGTCGACCAGAGCTACCCCACGCTGCTCTGGATGCGCGAGAAGGGCGTCCGTTTCGTGCCGATCTACGGTCGGCAGGCATTCAAGGTGAACGGACGGTTCACCTTCTGGGGCGGCCTCACCGTAGAGGTTTCCGGCGGTGGCCCCGGCCTGGTCGACTCCCTCGCCAAATCGGCCGAGCGGGAGGGAATCAAGATCGAGTACGGCGCCCGGGCGCTCTCCCTGCTGCACGACGACGAGGGCGTGCACGGCGTCGTCGTGCGCCAGAACGGCCACACGCGTGAAGAGCACGCCGACGCGGTAGTACTCGCCTGCGGGGGCTTCCAGGCGAACACCGAGTGGCGAACCCGCTATCTCGGGCCGTCCTGGGACCTCGCCAAGGTCCGCGGCACGATGTACAACACGGGCGACGGGCACCAAATGGCGCTGAACGCCGGGGCCAGTCCGACCGGCAACTGGTCGGGCTGCCACGCCGTGGGTTGGGAGCGCAACGCTCCGGAGTTCGGAGATCTGGCTGTGGGCGACCACTTCCAGAAGCACAGCTACCCCTTCGGAATCATGGTCAACGCGAATGGACAGCGCTTCGTCGACGAGGGCGCGGACTTCCGCAACTACACCTATGCCAAGTACGGCCGGCGGGTTCTGGAGCAGCCGGGGCAGTTCGCCTGGCAGGTGTTCGATCAGAAGGTCACCCACCTGCTGCGTGACGAGTACCGGATCCGGCAGGTCACGAAGGTGACCGCACCGACCCTGGAGGCGCTTGCCACCAAGCTCGAGGGGGTCGACCCCGCGGGCTTCCTGCGCGAGATCGAGCAGTACAACGCCGCAGTCGACACGGCGACACCCTTCAACCCCAACGTCAAGGACGCGCGGGGCACCCACGGCCTGAACGTGAACAAGACCAACTGGGCCAACCGGCTGGACGAGGGGCCGTTCGAGGCGTACGCGGTGACCTGCGGTATCACGTTCACGTTCGGCGGCCTACGCATCAACTCCAACGCACAGGTCCTGGACACCGACATGCGGGTCATTCCCGGTCTTCACGCCGCTGGCGAGTTGGTCGGTGGCATCTTCTACTTCAACTACCCGGGCGGTACCGGCCTGACGAACGGTTCGGTATTCGGTCGGATCGCCGGCTATCAGGCCGCCGAGGGGTGAGAGTACGACGGTAGGCGGCTGAGCGCGTTGAGACGGCGGTTCGTCTCAACGCGCTCAGGCCTTTCTGTCGCATCGTTGGACCACATTTGAAGGCCCTGCGTCGGGTCGCTCACCCTGGCATGTCGGCGCTGTCGTGGTCGACGGACCGGTCCTCCTGAGTCGCCGGCAGCGCCTTAAGCCCGACACGTCAGTAGATGCAGCGGTAGACTCTTGTGCAACGCTGGATACAGCGGAATACTGCACCAATGATCCGAGACGACGGGCTGGGCGGCACACGCGCCAAAGGGGCTGCCGGCGCCGACACTGCCAGTGCCCGGCACCTGCCAGAATCCCGGCGCACAGGGGAAGGCGGAGCCTACGCGCTCGCCGTAGATGGCCTTTCGTCGGGCTACGCCGGAGCGGCCATCCTCCATGACGTTTCCTTTACCGTCTCGCACGCGCAGGTCGCCGCAGTCCTCGGCCGTAACGGCGCGGGGAAGACGACGTTGCTGCGATGCATCTCCGGGCTTATCCCGGCACGGAGCGGGAGTGTCTCCTTAAACGGCGGCGACATCACCAAGTGGTCTCCCTATCGCCGAGTAGCGGCAGGGGTGGCCCACGTTCCCGAGGGTCGACGCATGGTTGCAGGACTGACGGTTCGGGAGAATCTGCTCGTCGGCGGCTATGTGCTTTCCAGGAAGGAACTGGTTCAGCAGTTGGACCGGGTCCTTACGTCATTCCCCCTGGTCAAGCAGTGGCTGCACCTTCAGGCCTTCAATCTCAGTGGCGGACAACAGCAACTCGTCGCGGCCGCCCGCGCCCTGATGTCGCCTGCCAAGCTGCTCATGCTGGACGAGCCATTGACCGGATTGGCGCCCAGCATCGCATACGAGGTGCTCGACGTTATCCGCCAACTTCGCGATGAAGGCCGGACCGTCCTCATCGTCGAACAGAACGCGCACATGGCGCTGGAGGTCGCGGACTCGGCCTTCGTCCTCGACCGAGGACGTCTGACCAGCTACGAGCACGGCGGCGGCGCCGAAAGCGTCCAGCAACTCGAAAGAGGCTACCTGGGCATGGACTAGCAGATCGTCGCGCAAGTCTTCGTGACGTCGGATTAGTCGGCCTAACTCAACGGCTACTAGTGCTACCACGCATCGCCAGATGCGCGCCCCATTGATCGAAACGCCGAGCAGCGACATTGCGGCACAGCTGGTCTAACCACTTCCCCGGATGCATAGAGAGGTAATCCATGAAGGCTCGTAAGGTTCGCGCATTAAGACACGTCGCCGCCCTTGGCGTCGTCGCGTTCCTGTCAAGCGCTTGTGGCGCGGGCGGCGGCTCGGGCAGCGGCAGTCAGAGCGGCCCCATCAAGGTCGGCTTCGTGGTTCCCTACAGCGGATCGGTGGCCAGGTACGGGCAGGACGCCGACGAGGCCTGGGCGCTCGCGGCCGAGAAGTACGGCGTCAACGTCAACGGCCGCACGATCACGCCGGTCAAGTACGACGACAAGTGCACCCCCGCCGCTGCCGCCAGCGCCGTCAAGCAGGCTTTAGGCTCGGGTGTCGTAGCCCTGTACGGCCCGACCTGCAGCGGCAACGTCCTGGCGACCCAGCAGATGGCCGCGCAGAGTAAGGTCCCGATGATCACGGGGGCCTACTCGCCCGACATCACCGCCAAGGGCAACAAGTACATCTGGCGCATGCCGCCCAGCGACGCGGTTCTCAACGGCGACCTCGCGAAGTTTCTCGTCAAGAAGGGCTGGACCGAGGTCGGCGTCCTCCACGACAACACCGGATTCGGCCAGGCCGAGGGTAAGACCATCACCGACGGCTACAAGGCGCAGGGCGTCACGTCCAAGATCGACCTGACCTACCAGGTGGGTGCCACGGACTTCTCCGGCGAGATCCAGCGGCTGAAGTCCGCCGGTGTGAAGACGGTCTGCCTTGAAGGCTACGACCCCGACACCGCGCGCATCGCGCTGCAGATGCATCAGCTGGGGCTCGACGTGAACGTCTGCGGCAACCAGGAGATCTCCTACGACGACTCTCTGAAGGTCGCCGGCGAGGTGCTGAACGGGTCCTACTACTACTCGGTCTACCTGCCGGACTCGAAGCAACTCGCGCCGTTCACCACTGCGTGGCGGGCCAAGTACAACGCGGACCCCAATCCCGAGCAGTACGAGTACTACCTGGGCGCGGTTGCGGTCATCCAGGCCATCAAGAGCATCAAGGGCAACGTGACGGCGGAGGCCGTCAACGCGGCGATCTCGAAGCTGCACTTCGACGTCGAGGGATTCGCGACGCTCGCCTTCACCGACACGGGCGACCCGAAGTGCCCGACCGTTCTCGTGGGCACGATCGCCAACGGTAAGCCGCAGACGGTTCAAGAAGACAGCGCGGGGTCGTGCTGAACCTGGTCACGACTTCGGTCAGTCATCTTCCGTCGCCCGTGCGAACGTCCTGCGACACGCAGGCCGCTCCGCGGGCGGCGGGTCCGTCCGCTGGCCTGCCCAGAGAGGGGAAAAGGCTTTGAGCGCTGTTGCACTCCAAGCAGTCTTGAGCGGTATCGAGGCCGGCGCGGTGTACGGCTTGATCGGTGTGGGAGTCAGCGTCAGCTACCGCACCACCGGCGTCATCAACCTGGCACAGGGTGAACTCGTCGCTCTGGGCGCCTACCTGGCGTACGCCTTCTGGTCGGCAGGGCTGCCGCTGCCTCTCGCCATCGGGGTCAGCGCGGTGGCGGTCGGCCTCTTCATGGGTGTCCTGGAGCGAGTGGCCTGGCGACCTCTCTACCGCCGTGGCACCGTCTATCCGATCGTGAGCTCCATCGGGCTGTCCGTGGCGATTCAGGCCGCCATATCCCTGATCTGGGGTCCCGCCCCGCTCGTGCTGCCCAGCCTGGTCAGCAAGACCCCGCTGGAGCTGTGGGGTCTTCGCATCACCATGGCTCAGTTGGCCGCTCTCGTGATCGCCGTGCTCCTGTGCGTCTTCACCGTCTGGCTACTCAACCGGACGAAGGTCGGCCGCGGTATGCGCACCCTGGCGCGGGACCAGGAGGTGGCGTCGCTGTTCGGCATCAACGCGTCCCGGCTGTTCTTCGTAGCCTTCGCTCTGTCGGGTGTGCTCGCCGGCGCGGCGGGCGGACTCATCGGTCCCGAGCAGGGCCTCAACCCGACCATGGGCCTGTCCTTGGGCCTGGCGGGCTTCAGCGCGGCGGTTGTGGGTGGTCTGGGCAGCGCTCAAGGAGCGCTGGTGGGCGGCATGCTCATCGGCGTCGTCGGGAACCTGGCGGTCCTGTACATCACGCCCTCGTACAAGGACGCCGTCGCCTACGCCCTTCTGATCCTGGTGCTGATCGCGCGGCCACAGGGTCTCCTCGGAGAAGTCACCGCCAAGCTGAGGAGGGTTTGATGAGCACCCAAGAGCAGGTCGCAACCACTACGACCCGCCTGGCACGCCTGCGGCCCCTGTGGTATCCGCTCGCCTTCGTCCTCGTGCTGCTCGGCGTCCGCGGGTTCGTACAGACGCCCTCGGCTCTGTACATGGTCGCGCTCATGGCGGTCTACGCCGTCGGCGCCCTGGGGCTGAACCTCATGTTCGGCATGGGGGGAATGCTGTCGCTGGCCCAAGCGGCCATCATGGCGGTCGGCGGGTACGCGTCCGCGCTGACCATGACGAAGCTCGGCCTGCCATTCCTGCTGTCGCTGGTGATCGCCGCGGCGCTGTCCGCTGTCTTCTCGGTGATCGCCAGCCTGTCCGCCCTTCGCGTCGCCACGCACTACTTCGTCCTCGTAACCCTGGGCGTCGCTCAGATCATTTCGCTCTTCCTGATCAATCAGCAGAGCCTCACCGGCGGATTCGACGGGCTGGCAGGGATACCGCCACTGGCCATCGGCGGTCTGGACCTGTCGAGCCCCTGGATGATGGCGGTGGTCACGATTGCCGTCCTGTTCCTCGGCTGGTACGGCGCGGACGCGTTCCGGTCCTCGCGGGCCGGTTACGCCGCGGTGGCCTCGAGCGACGATCCTCAGGTGGCGATGGCGTGCGGCATCAGCATCGCGCGCGCCCGGATGGTCGCCGCGACGATCGGCGGGATGTACGCGGGCGTGGCCGGCGCCTTCTTCGCTGAGCTGCTGCAGTTCCTGGGGCCGAGCGACTTCGGACTCGACAAGTCGCTGTTGTTCCTCCTGATCGTTGTCATCGGTGGGTTGGGGTCAAACGCCGGCACGATCGTCGCCGCCGTCGTGCTGACCTACCTGTCCCAGGGCCTACTGCAACTGAGAGCAGTCGGCCCGCTGGTCTACGGCTTGGGGATCATGGTGATCCTCGTGGCGGTCCCCAACGGTTTCGCCGGCATCGTTCACCGGCTACGTGGCCTGCTGGGGACCTTCTCCAAGAGGAGGCAGACCCAATGAGCATCACGGAACGGGCGACCGTCATCGAGGCCCGAGGCGTGCTCGTCTCCTTCGGCGGGGTGACCGCGCTCGACCACGTGGATATGGAAGTGGCGCAGGGAGAGCTCTTCGTCCTGTGCGGTCCCAACGGGTCGGGCAAGACGACGATGCTCAACGCGCTGTCCGGGTTCGCACCCGTCAAAGACGGTGACGTCATGCTCGGCGACACGAGCGTGCTCGGCAAGGGCCCGCACCAGCGTGCGCGGCTGGGTCTGGGGCGCACGTTCCAGAACCCGCACGTCGTGCCGCACGCGCGCGTTCACGACCTGCTCTCATTCGGCCTGCACCAGCAGGACTCGCGGTCCTGGGCCAAGGCGATATTCCGGCCGCTGCACACCCAGAAGCAAACCCTGGCTACCCGGGCCCGGTTCCGGGAAATGCTGGAGCACGTCGGACTGCCGTCCTCCCTGCTCGATACCGAGCTGCTGTCGTTGTCGCTTGGCCAACTGAAAATGGTCGACATCGCCCGGGCACTGCTGGCTGAGCCACGTGTGCTCCTCATGGACGAGCCTACGAGCGGCCTCAACCCCGCCGAGATCGACCGCCTTCGCGAGATCGTGCTGGCCCTGCGGGCGGACGGTCGAACGGCTGTCCTGGTCGAGCACAACGTCCAGTTCGTTCTTGATCTCGCCGACCGGGTGGCGGTGCTTTCACGCGGGCGGATGCTCGCGATCGGCGCGCCGCGAGAGACCCTGCGCCGCCCCGAAGTCGTTGAGGCCTACCTGGGGCCGAAGGCCACCGTACGGGAGGACTCGGGGCTGGTGTCCGAGCTTGACGGAGGCAGTGCCGGCTAGGAACCGGGCGGGGCCCGGTTCGAGTTCGTCTTTCTTTGACTGGAGGAGCAGCATGACCGAGGATCTGGCGGCCGGCATTACGCCCGACCGGGTGGCCTTCACCAAGCGCATCGAGGCGCGCGGTCACACAGCTTTCGTGATGTACGCCGGCCAGGTGTGCCGGATCGTGGACGTGGAGGGCAAGCAGGTCGCGGACCTGGTCTGCTTCGATCTGCACGACCACACCGACAAGCTGTCGGTGAACAACACGATGCTGTTGAACGGTACCCACCTCGCCACCACCGGCCAGCACCTGTACTCCACCAAGGCGTCGGTGCTGATGACCATCGAGCGCGACACCTGCGGCGTTCATGATCTGCTCGCCGGTTCGTGCAGTGAGGGCACCAACCGGCTGCGGTACGGGGTCCGGGGAACCCCCAACTGCCGCAGCAACTTCGAGGCCGCGCTCGCGCCGCATGGCATACCACTGGCCGAGGTGCCGTACTCGCTCAACGTGTTCATGAACGTTCCCGTCACCGAGCAGGGGCTGTCGATCCAGGAGCCGACGTCGAAGCCGGGCGACTACATCGACCTGCGCGCCGACCGGGATCTCCTTGTCGCGGTGTCCAACTGCCCGCAGGAGCGTAACCCCTGCAACGGGTTCCGCCCGACAGCTCTCGATCTTCTCGTCTACGAACCGGACAGCGTGGCCGAAACGGCGTAGGCCCAGGCCGTTATCAGGTTGGCGGTCCTGCGTTAGGTCTACCGGGTCCAGGCCGAGGAAGTACTGATCCACACGCCAAGAGGGTGAGTTGTTTGCTTGACGCGCGCGACCGGGTGACGGGGCGGACTCCGTTCGTCGTCAACCACGAGGTCGTTGGCATGCTGCACTGTCGTCTTGTGCGGTCCACCGCCGCGCACGCCGCGATCCGTGGGGTGGAGACGGAGGCTGCCCGCAGCCACCCGGGCGTACGCGCGGTCGTCACCGGGGCGGACCTCGCCGCCCGCGCCGATCTTCAGATCAACTTCGGCCCGATCGTGCGTGACCAGCCCGTGCTGGCCGTCGACGTGGTGCGGTTCATCGGCGAACCCGTCGTCGCCGTGGTCGCCGATGACCTCGCCACCGCGGAGGCGGCGGCCGCGCTGGTCGAGGTCGACTACGAGCACCGTTCCGCGGTATTCGACGCGGAGGAAGCGTTCGACCCGGCGGCGCCGCGCCTGTTCGAGTCGGCCCCGGAACGCGACCCGGCGTTCGTCGACGTGACGCTACGCGATGACTACTCACGCAACGTCTGCAATACCTTCAGTGTGGTCCGGGGCGACGCGGCGGCCGGCATGGCGGCCGCCGACCTGGTCTTCGACGACGTGTTCGAAAGCCCCGCGGCGGGCGCCGCGCCGCTGGAGACGCACGTAGTCGTGGCGGACGCCCGACCCGACCGCCTCACCGTGTGGTCTTCCACGCAGACACCACACATCACCAGACGGCAGCTTGCGCTGCTGTTCAACCTGCCCCTGAACCGGGTGCGGGTCATCGTCCCGGCCCTGGGAGGCGGTTTCGGGGCGAAGGCCTACGCGGCTGTAGAACCCATCGCGGCGGTGCTCTCACAGATCGTCAACGCCCCGGTCAGGCTTCACCTCACCAGGGAGGAGGAGTTCGTCACCTCCACCAAGCACGCGATGCGGGTGCGGCTTCGCACCGGGGTGACCCGCGATGGGCGGATCGTGGCCCGGCAGGCGACGGCGTACTACAACGCGGGCGCCTACGCGGGTGTCAGCCCGCGCAAGGTGATGTTCGGCGCCTACGGCATCAACGGCCCCTACTCGGTCCCTGACGTACAGGTCGATGTGTATGCCGTCTGTACCAACACGCCTCCGGCGGGAGCATACCGAGGGTTCGCCATCAACCAGTGCGCCTGGGCCTACGAGCAGCAGATGGACATGATCGCCGAACGGCTCGGGATCGACGCGGTGGAGATTCGCCGCATCAACCTGTTGCGGGACGGGGACACGTTCTGCACGGGAGAGGTGCTGGAGCATGTGAGCTTCGTGGACCTGCTCGACTCGGCCGCCCAACGGATCGGGTGGGACCCGGACAATCCCGTCGAGCGCCGCGGCGATCTCGTGCGCGCCAAGGGAGTCAGCTGCGTGATCGAGGGGACCATCACGCCGTCCACGTCCACCGCGGCTGTGCGGCTGAACTCCGACGGCAGCGTCGACGTCCTCACCAGCTCCGTGGAGATGGGTCAGGGGATCCGGCCGGCACTGGCCACCAGCGTCGCCCGTCAGCTGGGGGTGGACCCCGAGCTGATCCAGGTGTCGTATGTGGACACCGACCTGACGCCCTACGACCAGCAGACGACGGCCAGCCGGTCCATGTTCTCGATGGGCCGGGCCGTGACGATCGCAGCCGACGATGTTCTGGACCAGGTCCGGAGGCTGGCGGCCGACCTGCTCGAGGCGGACCCCGACGACATCGAGTTCGCCGACGGGCGGGTGCATGTTGCCGGATTACGCCACGAGGGGCTGTCCTTCGCGGAGGTGATCGGTCGAAGCCGCGTCGGTGACGTCCTGGGCGAAGGAACGTTCAAAACCCAAGGTGGCCTGGACCCGTACACCGGTCAGGGCATCGGCTCGGTGCACTGGCACCAGGCTGTGGGCGCCGCCGAGGTGGAAGTGGACCTGGCCACCGGCCGGGTGCGGGTGCTGCGCTACACCGGCGGGGTGTACGCCGGTGAGGTCGTCGATCCGGTCGGGGCGGACCACCAGTGTGAAGGCTGTCTGGTCTTCGGGGTCGGTAACGCCCTGTTCGAGGAGCTGGTGTTCGACCAGGGCCAACTGGTCAATGGCAGCCTGGCGGACTACATGGTGCCCTCGCTGGAGGACATGCCGGCCCGGTACGACTTCGAACTGGTCGAGGACCGTGAGCGGGGAGAGGTACACGGGCTGGGGGAGCCGGCATTGCCGCCGGTGGCTCCCGCGATCAGCAACGCCGTGTACCGGGCAACCGGAGTGCGTATCCGAAGCCTGCCGATCAGCGCCGAGAAGGTGCTGCGCGGCCTGTATGCGGCGAAGGGTGACGCCGCCGCCGACCCTGTTGACGTCGGACTGAGCCTGGGAGAGACGGCATGAGTGACCTGGAGGATCCGTCGGACTCCATAGCGGGCGTCAAGCTGCCAGCGGCTGACGGCCGGGTCGCCATCCGGCTGGACGTCAACGGCCGATCACACACGCTGCGCGTGCGGACCACACAGACACTGCTGGATGCGTTGCGCGAAGAGGTGAAGCTCTTCGGGGCTCGGAGCGGCTGTGGCGTCGGAATGTGCGGCGCGTGCACGGTCCTCGAAGGGGGTCGTGCGATCAGCGGGTGCCTGACGCTCGCGGCGCTGTGCGACGGAGCCGACATCCGTACGGTCGAGGGCCTGCAGGGTCCGGACGGGAAGCTCAGCCGGGTGCAGGAGGCGTTCCTGCGGCATCGGGCGTTTCAGTGCTCATACTGCACCTCGGGCTTTGTCCTGGCTCTGGAAGCCTTGCTGGCCCGCGAGTCCGAGCCCACCGAAGACGCGATCCGGGAGGCGTTCAGCGGACATCTCTGCCGGTGCGGTAGCTACTCGCGGATCATGGCTGCCTCTTTGGATGCCGCCGGGATCCAACCGGCGCCCGGAGCTTCGGCGGAGGACGCATGAACAGTCCGGCGATCTTCTTTCCCACCTCGCTGGATGAGGCTGTTGACGTGCTGGACGCCTACGACGGCACGGCGAAGCTCGTCGCCGGGGGCACCGCGTTGACCCTGATGATCCAGCAGCGTCTGGTCGCCCCGCAGGCTCTGGTCTCGCTGCGTGACGTTCCCGGCCTGCGGTCCGTCGAGGCCGACGAAAATGTCGTGCGGATCGGTGCTCTGGTGACTCACGCGGAAGCCGCCCGCCATCCGGTCCTGCGACGCCGGGTGCCGCTGGTGGCGGATGCGTTCGCGGTCGTGGGAAACGCCCAGGTGCGTGCGGCGGCGACAGTGGGCGGGGTGCTGGCCGAGGCGGACTACGCCTCCGATCCCCCCGCCGCCATGCTTGCCCTGAACGCACAGGTCACCGCTCGTGGTCCGGGCGGTGACCGCGTCATCGGGGTGGAGGAGTTGCTCCTCGGCTTTTACCAGCCCGCATTGACGTGGGCCGAGGTCATTTCGGAGATCACGGTGCCACTGCCCCCTGCCGGTTCCGGGTCGGCGTATCTGAAGTACGCCTCCCGGTCGGGGGAGGACAGGCCGTGCGTCGGCGTCGCCGCTCTCGTGCAGTTGGCCGAGGACGGCGTGTGCCGGGACCTGCGCATCGCCGTGGGTGCGGCCTGCCCGGTTCCGGTACGTCTCCATGAGGTTGAACGGTCCGCTATCGGTCGTCGGCTGGACGCCACCGCGCTCACGGAGCTGAGCGATGCCTACGCCGACGAAGTGGATCCCGTCGCCGACGTCCGCGGCAGCGCCTGGTACCGCAAGGAGATGGTCCGGGTCTGGGTCCGGAGGGCCGTCGAGGCGGCGCGCGAACGGTCTGAATTCGGCAGACCAACCGACATCGACGGCATCGACGGCATCGACGCTGACACGGATGAGGATCTGAGAGGCAGGGCGAAGT